>DATJZL010000097.1:0-2287 GCA_035499115.1 Methyloceanibacter sp.
CAGGCGCGCATGATCGAGACCTTCCAGAATTCGGGTGCGGTGAGGACGGTGAGCGCGACCAATGGCCAATTCGCGCTCGTCACCGATCTCCGCGCCTTCCAGATCGACGTCTCGAGCGGCAAGGCCATTGCCGAGATCGAGATCTTTGCCAAGCTGGTCAATGTGAACTCTGGCAAGGCGCTCGCGACCAAGAGCTTCAGCGCGCGCGTGCCGGCAGCGACGGATACCCCGTCCGACGTCATCGCTGCTCTGAACCAGGGCTTCACCGAGGTCCTGCAAGACACAACCACCTGGGTCGCCTCCCGCCGCGTTTAGCCTCTGAGCAGTCTCATGCTGAGGAGCGCCGCAGGCGCGTCTCGAAGCATGCCGCGTAGTCTTGCTCTGATCCTTCGCGACGGACCTTCGGTGGCTCCCAAAGGCGTGGCCCCCAAAAAACACTTGCCCCCCGCCTCCTTTTCAGGGGAGGGCGGGCGGGCCAAGGCTGGGGGAGCCTAACTGTCGAGGCTAGCCTCTAGCGGAGCCGGCCGCTCGCATGAGCGAGCAGGAGATAGACGCGGCCCGTCTCCGACACGAGATAGTTCTGCAGCATGCGCCCGTCCGGATCGCTCGCTTCGGCCTCTCCGAGCAGCCGCTCGAAGTCGCCGATATAGCGATCGACGGTGCCGCGGAAATCTGCATCGCGATCGTAGCGGCGGGCGATCTCGTCGAACGTGGCCTGGCCGTCGAGGCTGTAGATATGGCGTCCGAGCGCGCCGCGGTCTCCCGACCGGAAGCGATACCAGACATCGGACGCGGTGCGCTGGTCGATGGCTCTTGCGAGCTCGTCGAGCCTGAGCTGATTGCCGCCACCGAGAGGGGAGGAGGCTTGCTGAACGCCGCGGTTGCCGAAGTTCTGGCCTCCGCCATAGCCTTGCTCGGGCATGGCGCTCATTCCGAAATTGCCGCCGCGGGCGCCGCCGCCTTGTGGGCTATAGGACGCGCCACCGAGCTGTTGCGCGAGGCTGTTGGTGACCTGGTCCAGGTCTCCACTCTCGCCCGAAGCGACCTGACGGCCCCTCACATCGAATTTCGGCATCGGCGGTATGTCGTATTGACCCGTTGCCGGCCTCACATCCTCGCGAGGCGCGAAGCCGCCGCCGGCGCGGCCTACCGGCGGCAGGTCGAAGCCGCCTGAGGGCGCTTGCCCTTGGCCGCCGCGATGGAAGGGATCGCCGCCGCCCGTCGGCATAGGCGCTGCAGGTAGCGGCGCCGGCGCCGCTTGCACGGCGGCTTGCGTCGCCGCCCGCGTCAGCGCCGGTGTGATCGCCTCGATTTCCTTCACCTGATCGGAGAGGGCCTTGCGAATCGCGGCAGTCGTCTGAGCGGTCTGCTCGGGCAGCGTCTCCATGCGCTTCTGCATCTCCTGGCGGAGCCCATCGAGATCGGTCGCCGTCTTCTGCGCCACCTCGTGCATGCCACGCGAGGTGGTGTCGAACTGACCGCGCATCTGCTCGAGCTGGCGGCCGATCTGGGTGATGATTTGCTCGAAGCTGCCCTTGAGATCGGCAACGGCGCGGTTGGTATGAGACTGAGCCTCCTCGCGGAGCCGCTCGATCTGGGTGAGCGCGGCCTGAGCCTGACCTGCGGTGTCGCGGGCGAGCGCGGTGCCCACCTGCTTCGCCCTGTGCTCTGCCTGCGAGAGGGTGTTCTCCATCATTCCCGCGTAGGACCGCATCATGTTGTCGAGGTCTTGCGCCTTGGTGTTGACGGTGTGCAGCAGTGCGATGATCGCTTGATGGCGGCCTTCGAGGATCGAGTCGATCTTGGTGTTCGAGGAATCGAGCGCCTTGGCGGCGGTAAGGATCGCCTGGCCCTGATTCTCGAAGCGCTGGGTGAGACCGTGGATCTGGTCGAGCAGTCCGCGCGACACTTCGCGCAGCGTCTGCGTCTGGCTGGTCAGCACGCCGACGGCTTCCTTCGACTGCGCGCCGACTTGGTTCGCGGTTTGCTGCATCATCGCCGAGTTGTTGGCGAGCACCTGATTGAGCTGCGCCGTCTGCTTGGCGAAGGCGTCTTGCGTCGAGCGCGCGTGCTCGCCGAGCATTCGCTCGGTCTCGGACGCGCGCTGATTGAACGTCGTGTCGATCGCCTGGAGCCGCTCGGCGAGCGCCATGATCACGGCCTGGGCACGCTCGGTCATGGTCTTGTCGAGCGAGCCGGTCTGCTGGGTGATCGCCTGCTCGAGTGAGCGCACGCGTTGGAGGAGGGAGGTGGTGAAGCTCTCGGCTCGCTCCGACAAAGTCTTGTC
>DATJZL010000098.1:0-12827 GCA_035499115.1 Methyloceanibacter sp.
ACAGGCCCCTCATCCCGCTGATCGTCGCCGGCAAGCCGGATGACCCCGAGCTCGAATGCTTTCCTCCTGCGCTCAAGTTCCAGCTCGATGCGGACGGCAAGATCACTGGCGAACCCATCGAGCTTCTCGCGGCCGATGCGCGCGAAGAGGGCGACGGGAAGAGTCTCGCGCTCGCCAAGGTCGTCGCCGGCCTTCTCGGCGTGTCCTCCGACGACATCTTCCGCCGCGCCGAGCGCGAGCGCCGCCGCAAGGGGCGCGTGCGCAACACCGTCATCGCCACGCTCGCCGTGCTTGCCGTCGCGGCAACCGGCAGCGCCGCCTATGCCTGGCAGCAGCTCAAGACCAACGAGGCCTTCCTCAGCGCGACGCTTCAGCGAGCTACCGGCATTGTTGATACGGCGGTCTCCCAGGCCGAGACTTATGGGGTTCCGCGCAAGGCGACACTCGCCCTACTCACCCAAGCCGAGGGTCTGTTTGATGATATGGCTCGGCTCGGCCGGCCCACGCCGGAGCTGCGCTACCAGAAGGCCTGGATGCTGATCCAATTCGCGCGCAACTACGAGATCCTCGGCGATACCGCCAAACAGAAGGCCCGCGCTGAAGAGGCGCGCCAGCTTATGGCCGAGCTGGCGGACGAGAAGCCCGACGATCCCGAGAGACTGCGCACCTTGTCCGCGGCACTCAATGAGACGGGCGAGGTGCTGGTGGTGCAAGGCAATCTCGCCGAGGCGCTGAAGGCCTTCCGCGACAGCCTCGCCATTGCCGACCGCTTGGCCAAGGCAGATCCCAGCAATGCCGACTGGCAGCGTAATCTCTCCATTCCCTATGAGAGGGTCGGCGATGTGCTGGTAGCGCAAGGCAATCTCGCTGAGGCGCTTGCTTCGTACCAAGACAGCCTCGACATTCGAGAGCGCCTGGCCAAGGCCGACCCCGACAATACGAGCTGGCAGCGTGATCTCTCCGTCTCACACGAGAAGGTCGGCGAGGTGCTTCTAGCGCAAGGCAATCTCGCCGGCGCGCTGCAATCCTTCCGAGATAGCCTCGCCATCAGAGACCGCCTGGCCAAGGTGGATCCCGGTAACGCCGGCCGGCAATACGATCTTGGCATCAGCAACGAGCGGATCGGCGGCGTACTCCTGGAGCAGGGCGATCTCGACGGCGCTCTCAAGTCCTACGAAGCAAAGCGGGCGATCATTTCGCGCCTGGCCGAGGCCGACCCCTCCAACGCCGGTTGGCAGCGCGATCTTGCCGTCTCCCACGAGAAACTCGGCGACGTGCTGTCGATGCAGGGCAAGCTCGCCGAGGCGCTTGCATCCTACCAGGACAGCCTCGCCATCTTCGACCGCCTGGCCAAGGCCGACCCCAGCAATGCTGATCGGCAGCGCAGTCTCTCCATCTCCTACGAAAAGTTGGGCGACGTGGCTGTGGCGCAAGGCAATCTCGCCGGAGCGCTTAAATCGTATCAGGCCAGCCTGGCCATCGCCGAAAGCTTGGCCAAGGCCGATCCCAACAATACCGGTTGGCAATACGATCTTGGTATCAGCAATGAGCGCGTCGGTGACGTATTGTTGGCTCAAGGCGATTTGGCGGGGGCTCTCAAATCCTATGACAACAAGCAGACCATCATCGCCCGTCTGACCAAAGCCGACCCGACCAATGCGCTCTGGCAGCACGATCTCTGGATTTCCTATATGAAAGTCGGCGGCGTGCTCGCAGCGCAAGACAAACTTGCCGAGGCGCTTTCATCCTATGACGGCGGCCTCGCTATTGCCGAGCGGCTGGCCAAGGACGACTCCAGCAATGCCGACTGGCAACGGGACCTCTCCGTCTCGGACGAGAAGGTCGGCGACGTGGCTGTGGCGCAAGGCAATCTCGCCGCGGCGCTTGCGTCATACCAAGACAGCCTCGCCATCAAAGATCGCCTGGCCAAGGCCGATCCCAGTAATGCCGACCGAGAGCGCGATCTGTTCGTCGCCTACGACAAGGTGGGCGAGGTGCTAGTGGAGCAAGGCAATCTTGCTGCGGCGGGGAACTTCTTCCACGACAGCCTCGCTATTGCCGAGCGCCTGACCAAGACCGACCCGAGCAATGCGGGTTGGCAGCGAGACCTCGCCATCAGCCACGGCCGGATTGCCGAGCTATTGGCTGAGCAGGACGACACCGCCCAGGCGCTCAGCGAATACCGGCGGGCGCGTGAGATCATTGCACGGCTTGCGGCGCTATCGCCCGACGACGCGACGCTGCCCGACGACCTCGCCGTCTTCGATGAGGAGATCGCCAAGCTCGAGCAGTCGGGTGCCGCTACGCCGAAAACCGCCCAGCCGGCGCAACAAGATCAACCCGCTCAATAGGCTCGCAGCCATGGCCGAGCCTCTCGCGTTCAAATACCGCGCCTTCATCTCCTACAGCCACGCCGATACGCCTTGGGCGAAGTGGTTGCACCGCGCGCTTGAGAATTTCCACATCGACAAGGACCTAGCCGGGCGCGAGACGGCTATTGGTGCGATCCCCAAGGCGCTCAGGCCCATCTTCCGCGACCGTGACGACTTTACCGCGGGTCATACGTTGACCGACCAGACGCTTGCCGCGCTCGATGGCTCGGCAGCGCTGATCGTCATCTGCTCGCCTGAAGCCGCTAAGAGCCAGTATGTCAACGAGGAGATACGCCTGTTCAAGTCGCGGCATCCGGAGCGCCCCGTCATCCCGCTGATCGTGGCCGGCAGGCCTGGCGACCCCGAGCTCGAATGCTTTCCGCCCGCGCTTAAGTTCAGGCTCGACGCCAAGGGCCGCATCGGTAAGCGGAAGGTCGAGCTGCTCGCGGCAGATGCCCGCGAGGAGGGCGACGGCAAACAGCTTGCACTCGCCAAGGTCGTCGCGGGACTGCTCGGACTTTCCTCCGACGACATCTTTCGCCGCGCCGAGCGGGAGCGGCGCCGCAAGGGCCGCGTGCGCAACGGCATCATCGCCACGCTCGCCATTCTCGCCGTCGCCGCCACCGGCAGCGCCGTCTATGCCTGGCAGCAGCTCAAGACCAACGAGGCGTTTCTGACCGCAACGTTGAAGCGCGCCACCGACATCGTGGATATGGCGGTCTCCCAGGCGGAAACCTACGGCGTGCCGCGCAAGGCGACGCTTGCCTTGCTCACCCAAGCCGAAGGCCTGTTCGACGACATGGCGCGCCTTGGCCGCCCGACGCCCGAGCTACGCTATCAAAAGAGCCTCATGCTGATTCAATTCGCGCGCAACTACGCCGTCCTCGGCGATACGCATAAATGGAAGGAGCGCGCCGAAGCCGCCCGCACCCTGCTGGTGCAACTGCTCGACGAGACCCCCGGCAATCCGCTCTACGAGCGCAATCTGTCGAGGGCCGAGGACGAGCTCGGCGACGTGGCGATGACCGAAGGCAATCTGGGCGAGGCGGCGAACTGGTACCGGCAGAGCTTCGCCCTAATCCAAAATCTGGCCGACGCCGACCCCAGCAACATGCAATTGCAGCGCGATCTGTCGGTATCGAACGAGAGGCTTGGAGATATCCTCCTCGCTCAGGGACAGCTCGACGCCGCTCTCGAGCAGTATCGCGCAAGTCTCGCGCGCATGGTCCCACTGAGGGATGCGCATCCCGACAATCTCGACCTCAAACATTTCACCGCGGTGACACTCAATCTGATCGGCGATGCGCTTCTGGCGCAGGGCAAGGTCGGCGAAGCGCTCGACGCCTATCGCGATAGCGTCGAGATTTGCGAGGGCCTCACCAAAGTCGACCCCGACAACACTAGTTGGCAGCGCGAGCTCGGCAGCAGCTATCAGCGAGTCGGCGATGCACTCTTTGCCGAGGGAGATCTTGCCGGCGCTCTCAAGTCATATCTGCAGCAGAAAGCAGTAGCGTCGCGTCTTGCTGAAGGCGATCGTGGCAATGCCGGCTGGCAGCGCGATTTGTCGATTGCGGACGACAAGATCGGCGATGCGTTGCTGGCACAGGGCAAACTTGAAGAGGCGAAGCAATCCTACGACGAAGACCTGGCGATCACGTTGAGGCTCGCCGAGACCGATCCCGATAACGCCCTGTGGCAGCGCGATCTTTCCGTTTCTTACAACAAAATTGGCCAGGTGCTTGAGGCGCAGCGCCTTTTCCCCGAGGCGCTCGCCTCATACCGCCAGGGCCTCGCCATCAGAAAGCGCCTAGCCGACAGCGATCCGGGCAACACCGGCTGGCAGCACGACCTCAGCACGAGTTACGAGCGGGTTGGCGACGTCTTACTGGCGCAGAATGATCTGGCCGGCGCTTTGCAGTCGTATCAGACTAAGAAGGCGATCGACCTCAGGCTCGCCGACGCGGACCCAGGCAACGCCGTTTGGCAGCGCAGCCTTTCCGTAGCCTACAACAAGATCGGCGATGTTCTTTTGGCGCAGGGCGACCTTTCCGGCGCGTTGGAAGCCTACCGCGCCGATCTCGCCATTTCCGACCGGCTCGCGACGAAGAACCCGAGCAACGCCGAATGGCAGCACGACCTCTCGGTCACCGACGACCGGGTCGGCGACGTTCTCGCCATGCAAGGCAATCTCGATGGGGCGCTCGCGTCCTATCGCGACAGTCTCGCCATTCGCGAGCGGCTGGTGACAGTCGATGACACCAACGTCGGGTGGCGGCGCGACCTCGCGGTCAGCCACGGCAAAATCGGCATCGTGCTGGCGAAGCAAGGAGAGACGGCGAAGGCGCGCGAAGAGTTCGTCAAGGGTCGCGAGATCATCGCTCGCCTCAAGGAGCAGTCCCCGGAAAGCACCTCGCTTGCCGACGACCTCGCCTGGTTCGATGCCGAGATCGCCAAGCTCGAGCCCCAAGCGCAGCCCGAGCAGACTGCCCAGTAGACACGCGCCATGTCATGCCCGCGCAAGCGGGCATGCAGTACTCACTTGTCTAACAGTCACGCAGGCCACTGGATCGCCCGGTCAAGCCGGGCGATGACAGATCGGAGAAGGAACTAGATCCCTTAGCTCACCTGATCGGGAGCGGTCTCGTCGCCCTGCTGCGACTCAGGCTGATCGGCCCCGTTAGCATCGCGCTCGCGCATGCCCTCGCTGCCGTTCCCGCCCTGGCGCCCGTGATCGCGGCGTCCGCCGCCGTGATGCTCACGATTGCCATCGTGGCGCTCGCGGTCCTGCCCGCCGCCGCGGAAATCGCCGACGCCGGCACGGATATCTCCGCCGCCGCCGGCACGGATATCTCCGCCGCCGGTGCGGATATCGCCGCCCTCGGTCTCAAACTCGCCGCCCTCGTCGTCGGAGCCTTCCGAATTCCAGCGCGGGTTGCGGTAGCCGCCATTCGGGCTTTCGCCCTGCTGGCCACCATGCTGCGGCCCGAACTGCGCCTGCGCCGCCATGATGATGCGATTGTAATGCTCGGCATGCTGAAGGTAGCTCTCGGCCGACACCAAGTCGCCCGAGGCGAGAGCGTCGCGCGCGAGCGACATGTATTTCTCGGCGATATGCGCCGCCGTGCCCCTGATCTTCACGTCGGGGCCGTTCGATTCGTAGTTCCGCGCTAAGGGATTTTGGGGCTTGCGGCCACCGCGGCCACGGCCCCTGCGATTCTGCTGTCCTTGCCTCATGGGCTTCTATTCACCTGCTTTGCGGCTTGATGCCGCGACCATTCTCCCTGCTCAACTCATGACCCGCATTCAACCCTAAGGGGCTTGGCCGTCCGGCAAGCCGGATGGGGCTCATGCAGATCCACTCGGCGGTTTTTGCTGCCTTGTTTTTGAAACGATCTCCGGCGCTAAGCGTCCTGAGAATCACCGAGCAAGCGCCAGCCAACCTCAATCTTGATGGGCGGACGAGAGTCTCCTGAACGTCCCGAGAGGCAGGGAGCCTTTCAATCGAGGTTCACGAGATATCCGATTCTGTTGCCGTTGCAACCGGCCGGGCTTCCGCAATGCCACTGGCCTAAAATCTTCATTTGCTGGATTGAACCTACCCCGAATATCGCGAATTTCCAAGCCCCTTTTTTGCCCTGCGGCGCTTCTGGCGGGGGGGGGTTATGTCACATGGTTGCCACAACCACTCGGGGCCGTCCTCCGAGGTCAAAGCTGGGGCCGTCGTTCTCGACGAGAAATCCTCCATCGCGCAGGAGCCCTGCCACGACGGGGGCCTGAGAGGCGCCAATCTCGACGAGAATCGCCCCCTTGGGCGCCACCAGCCTGGTCGCCCCGGCGGCGATGCGGCGATAGGCCTTGAGCCCGTCGGGACCGCCGTCCAGGGCAAGATAAGGATCGTGATGCGCCACTTCCGGCGCGAGCCTCTCGATCTCGCCGCTGGCGATGTAAGGCGGGTTGGAGACGATGAGGTCGAATTCGCCATGGATCGCATCGAGCCAATCTGAGGCGAGGAAGGAGGCGCGGTCGGCAACCCCGAGGCGCCTCGCATTGGCTTCGGCAAGACGGAGCGCCGCAGGGCTGAGATCGGTGCCGAGTCCGCGCGCCTTTGGCAGCTCGGCGAGAAGCGTCGAGAGGAGGCACCCCGTACCGGTGCCGAGATCGAGCAGGCGAAGCCGCTCTTCCCGCCTGCCCGTCTTCTCGATGAGGGCGAGCGCTACCTCGATCAGCGACTCGGTATCGGGCCTCGGATCGAGCGCGCTCTCATCGACGAGAAAGCTCCGCCCGTAGAACTCGCGCGTGCCAGTGATGCGCGAGATGGGTTCGCGGGACGCGCGGCGGCGCACCAAAGCTTCGAGCCGGACCGCCGCCTCTGGCTGAAGCGCCTCGCCCGCCCGCGCCACGAAGCTCTCGTGGGTGAGCGCCGCGGCATGACATAAGAGCAGCCGCGCATCGAGCTCAGGCGTCTCGATCCCCGCCTCTCGCAGCACCGAAGCGGTCTCAACGAAGGCTTGCCGCACCGAATCAGGCATGAGCCTCCTCCTGCAGGGCGGCGAGCTGGCTCGTCTGATGCTCGGTGGTGAGCGCGTCGATGATCTCGTCGAGCGCGGCGGCGCCTTCGAGCACATAAGGAAGCTGATGCGTGGTGAAACCGATGCGGTGATCGGTGACGCGTCCTTGCGGGAAGTTATAGGTGCGGATGCGCTCCGATCGGTCGCCGGTGCCGATCTGGCTACGCCGGTCCTGGGCGCGCGCGGCATCGAGTTTCGATCGCTCGAGCTCATAGAGCCGGGCGCGCAGCACCTTCATCGCCTTCGCCTTGTTCTTGTGCTGCGACTTCTCGTCCTGCTGGCTGACGACGAGCCCGGTGGGGAGATGCGTGATACGGACAGCGCTGTCCGTGGTGTTGACCGACTGCCCACCCGGACCGCTGGCGCGAAACACGTCGATGCGGAGGTCCTTGTCCTCGATCTTGATGTCGACCTCCTCGGCCTCCGGCAGAACCGCCACCGTCGCCGCCGAAGTATGGATGCGCCCTTGCGCCTCTGTCGCCGGCACGCGCTGCACGCGATGCACGCCCGATTCGAATTTGAGCCGGGCGAACACGCCCTTACCGGTGATATTGGCGATGATCTCCTTATAGCCGCCGGTCGCCGATTCGCTCGCCGAGAGGATGCTGACCTTCCACCCCATGCGGTCGGCATAGCGCTGATACATGCGGAACAGGTCGCCCGCGAACAGCGCGGCCTCCTCTCCACCCGTTCCCGCGCGCACTTCGAGGATCGCGCTTTTCTCGTCGGCGGCGTCCTTGGGCAGCAGCTGCACCTTGAGCTGGCGCTCGAGCTCCTCGATCTTGGGATCGAGCGCGCCGAGCTCCGCCTCGGCGAGCGTAGCCATGTCGGGATCGGCCGCCGGGTCGTCGATCATCTGATTGAGATCGTCGCGCTCCTTCTCCGCCTTACGCAGCGCGGTGATGGTGGCGACGATCGGATCGAGCTCGGCGAACTCGCGCGAAAGCCGCACGTAGCTCTCCTGATCGGCGCCGGCGGCGAGAGCGCCCTGCACCGTCTGCCAGCGTGCGACGAGTCTATCGAGTCTATCGGCCGGAATCGTGGTCATGGTCTGGGCGAGTTGGCGGAGGAAACGAAAGACGGCGAGAAAGTCTGAGCCGGGGGGCGCGCTACGAGGGGCCCTGGAGCTTGTCGGCCTTTCGGCTCCGCGGATCGTCGGGGTCGAGATTGGCGGGCTTTGAGGATTGCAATCCGGCCGAGCCCTTGACATGGCCCAGTACCAGCCAGCCTCCGACCGCCATGATAGCGAGCAGCAAAAGGACGACGCCCCATTTCAGCAATGCGCGCTTGCGGCTTGGCTTTTCCTCCTCCTGCACGGGCGGGGGTGGAGGAGGCGGCACGGGCTGAGCGCGGGTTTGCGGCTCTGGCCGCTGCGCTTGTTGCCACGCGGTCTGAAGATCGGCTTGTGAAGCCGGCTTCGGCTGTTGCGACTGCGGCCGAGCAGGTGGCGTCTGAGCCTGGGCCGGCCGAGGCTGAGGACGTGGCGGCTGTGCTTGCCCTTGCGGCGGTTGGGGCGCCACCGGACGCTGCGCCGAGGGGTTGGCGGCCCAAGGCGCGTGCGGCATCTGCGGGGACTGGGACACCGGCCCATTCGGACGCGCGCCTTGCAGGGCGGGTTTCGGCTGCGTCTGCGGGGCCGCGTTGGGCCACGTGGCCTGGAACGGTGATCCGGGTCCCGGTCCGGTCGGCCAGGAACTTTGCTGCGGCGGCAAGGCCGGCTGAGCTTGCGGCCATTGCCCCTGCTGAGGCTTCGGCGCGGCTTTAGGCTGAGCCGGCTGCGGCTTGGCGAACGGGTTGTCCGGCCAATCGGGAGTCGCAGTCGACGGCTTCGGCGCGACGCCCTTATTCGGTTCGACCGGCTTCTGCTCGAAGCTGTTCGCTTGGAACGGTCTCGCTTCGAAATTGTTCGTCTCGAACTTCGGCTCGTATCTGTTCTGGCCGCGTCCGAAATCGGCCGGCTCGGGCCCAGCCATGACGGGAACGTCGGGGATCGGTTTTGGCCCAAGCTCGACGATCCCCGCCTCGAGCTGCGCATAGATGCGGCGGAGCAGCGGACGGACATCGAGATTGAGCATCGCGCCATAGCCATTGACGACGCGGCACGTCTCGGCCCAAGGCGGCAGCGCGTAGAGCGCGCCCTGCTCGAGCGCCTGCACCACCTCGACCCGTGTGGCGAGTCTTGCGGCGAGGTCGGATTCCGTCAGGCTGCTCGCGGACCGAAGGTCTCGAAACAGCTCAGCCACCTCGGCATCGTAACCGGCCGGCATCTCTCTAATCCCGTGAATATGCAGGCGCTGTCGCGCGGGAAACTCCGGCGACGGGCTCACCGGCACGTGGCGCGGCTCGGGCGGCATCGCAGGGCCGGTCCCATCTCCTGCTCGTCTCCGTCAACACAATCCCAACGGCTTCGGGTTTGCAAGTCCAGGAGAGAGTAACATATTGCCGCTCTGTTTTAAGGTCTCTCATCGTCTCAGATCTGCACGCCTTTTTCCGCAGCGAAGCGCTTCAAATCCTCGCGCAGCGACGTGGCCTTGGTTTCGAGCCATTCATTAATCCGTTCGCGCAAAGCACCAGCATCGAGCGACAAAATCATGGCCTTGACCGGGCCGACCGAAGCCGGGGCCATGGAAATCGAGCGGAAGCCCAGCGCCACCAAGGCCATGGCCTCGATCGGGTGCCCGGCCATCTCCCCGCACAACGTGAGCGGCACGCCATATTTGCCCGCCGCCTCGACGATGACGCGGAGCGCCTTCAGCGCCGCGGGATTCAAACAGTCGAACCGCTCGGCGACGCGCATGTTCCCGCGATCCGCGGCGAACAGGAACTGCATCAGGTCGTTCGATCCCACCGAAGCGAAATCGGCGAGCGGCAGCACGCGGTCGAGTTGCCAAAGCAGCGCCGGCACCTCGATCATCGCGCCGACCATCAGCCGCTTGGGTTCGGGGCGCCCATGGCGCTTCAAAATCATCACCTCGCGGTCGATCAGCGCGCGCGCGGCCTGAAGCTCCGACACATCGGCGATCATCGGGAGCATGACGCGGAGATCGCGACCTTGTGCCGCCCGAAGCAATGCCCTGATCTGTGTGCGGAACAGAGCCGGCCGGTCGAGCGCCATGCGGATCGCGCGCCAACCGATGGCCGGGTTCTCCTCCTCGCTTGCGCGGAAGAAGGGAAGCACCTTGTCGCCGCCGACATCGAGCGAGCGGAACACCACCGGCCGGTCGCCCGCGGCATCGAGGATCGCCTTGTAGAGCCGCGTCTGCTGCTCGAGCCTGGGGAAGGTCGCCGAGATCATGAATTGCAGCTCGGTGCGGAACAGCCCGACGCCGTCGGCGCCAGACTGGTCGAGATGCGGCAGGTCGAACAGGAGGCCGGCATTGATATTGAGGCCGACGCGCTCGCCGTCGAGCGTGACCGAGGGCACGGTCCTGAGCGCGGCATATTGCGCTTGGCGCCGCGCCCTGAACCTCACCTTGTCGGCATAGGCCGAGACCACCTCTTGCGTCGGCCTGATATGCAGCTCGCCGCCTTCGGCATCGACGATGGCCGCGTCTCCCGCCTCGACCACATCGAGCACCCCCTTGACCTGGCTGATCGCGGCGATGCCGAGCGCGCGAGCCACGATCGCAACGTGGCTCGTCGAGCCGCCCTCCTCCAGCACCAGCCCGCGCAAGCGCTGGCGGTCGTAGTCGAGCAGCTCGGCGGGGCCCATGGTGCGGGCGATCAAAATCGTATCCTGCGGCAGGTTGCCCGCGGCCGCCGTGACCGCCCCGCCCGACAGCAGCCTGAGCAAGCGATTGGAGAGATCGTCGATGTCGTGCAGCCGCTCGCGTGCATGCGGGTCGATCTGGCGCAGCATGCGCGCCCGCGTGTCGTTGCGCACGCGCTGCACGGCAGCCTCGGCGGTGAGGCCGGTGAGCATCGCCTCGTCGAGCCGCCGCCGCCAGCCATGATCGTGGGCGAACATGCGGAACGCCTCGAGCACCTCGCGATGCTCGCCGGCGCGCGCGAGATCGCCGCGCTCCAGCATGTTGTCGATCATGCCGGTCAGCTCTTCGACGGCCTGTGACAGACGCCGGCGCTCGAGCTCGACATCCTCGGCGATCAGGCGGGTGACCACGATACGCGGCTCGTGCAGCACGACGTGGCCGAGCGCCACGCCTTCAGAGAGGGACAGACCGCCAAAGGTCGCGGCAACCTCGCGCCGTGACTCGGAGCTCACCTCCTCGGTGACGCCGAAGCCGCCGGAAGCAATCATCTCGGCGACCACCATGGCGGTGGTTTGCAGGGCCTCGACCTCCTCGTCGCTATATTGCCGCTTCGTGCGATTCTGCACCGTCAGCACGCCGATGGTGTGACCGCCACGCAGAATCGGCACGCCGCAGAACGACTGGTAGACCTCCTCGCCGGTCTCGGGCCGGTAGGAGAAGGCCGGGTGATGCTGCGCGTCGGGGAACTGCATCGGCTCGGCCTGCTCGGCGATGAGACCGACCAGACCCTCGCCAGGTTTCAGATGCGTGTTGTGCACCGCCTCGGGATTGAGGCCTTCGGTGGCGAACAGCTCGAGCGAGCCGTCACGGCGGCGCAAATAGAGCGAGCACACCTCGGCCACCATGTTGGAGGCGATCAGCACCACCACCTTGTCGAGCCGAGCCTGCGCGCTCTCGCGCTGCGCCATCACCTCGCGCAGGCGTCGCAGCAATTGCCTAGGCGCACCAACAGAAGAAGTAGGCATAACCATAAGACCTCGCCGACCGGCGGAGCGGCGGAACCAAACGTCGGAGGAGCGGTCAGGATTGCCGCCAATCCGTCAGCGGCTGTCCAATCCGAACAGGGTATGCAAGGTCCGCACCGCGAGCTCCGCGTAGGCCGCATCGATCAATACGCTGATTTTGATCTCGGATGTCGAGATCGCTTCGATATTGATGCCCTTTTCGGCCAGCGCACTGAACATCTGCGCGGCGACACCCGCATGGCTTCGCATCCCGACGCCTATCGCCGACACCTTGGCGATGTCGGTCGAGCCGCGCAAGTCGAAATAACCGATCTGATCCTTGGCCTTGCGCAAGACTTCGAGCGCCCGGTCGAGATCTGCGTTCTGCACGGTGAAGGTCATGTCGGTATAACGACCGTCCTCGGACACGTTCTGCACGATCATGTCGACATTGATGTTGGCCTCGGCAAGCGGTCCGAACACTCGCGCTGCCACACCCGGCTTGTCGGCCACCTTGAGCAGCGTCACCTTGGCCTCGTCTCTGGCGTAGGCAATTCCACTGACGACGTTTTGCTCCACGATCTCATCCTCATGGCAAACGAGTGTTCCAAGCTCTAGCGCATCGTCGGTGCTCCTGCCGCCCAAGTCGGGCGGATCGAAGCTCGAGCGCACGAGTACGCGCACGCCCCTCTGCATGGCGAGCTCGACCGAGCGGGTCTGCAACACCCTGGCGCCTTGCGAGGCCATCTCCAACATCTCCTCATAGGAGATGCGATCGAGCCGATGCGCCTTGGGCACGACCCGCGGGTCGGTGGTATAGACGCCGTCTACGTCGGTATAGATGTCGCAGCGATCGGCCGCCAGCGCCGCGGCGAGAGCGACCGCGCTGGTGTCGGAGCCGCCGCGGCCGAGCGTCGAGATGCGGTTTCCCGGGGCGATGCCCTGAAAGCCCGCAACCACCGCCACTTCGCCACCCTTCATGCGCGCTTTTAGCTCGCCGACATCGAGGCCGGTGATGCGCGCGGCACGATGCGCCGCATCGGTATAGAGAGGAATTTGCCAGCCCTGCCAGGAGCGCGCCTTGAGGCCGGCCGACTGGAGCACGAGGGCCAGCAGGCCGGAGGTGACCTGCTCTCCCGAGGAGACCACGGCGTCATATTCGCGCTCGTCATA
>DATJZL010000099.1:0-7526 GCA_035499115.1 Methyloceanibacter sp.
AGAGAGCTGCCGCTGCCGAATGCGCCGGCTTCAGCGCAGACCTTCCTCGATGATCGTCTCGTCGGTCACCTTGGCGGTCTCGCGGTCCTCCTCGGTCAGCCGCGTGGTCTTCCACGAGCCGCGTGCGAACCAGCCGAGCGAGACCAAGGCCACCAGGATGTTGGTGACGGGGAAGGACCACCACAGTCCGTCCGCATGCAATGCCGTGTGCTTCGACAACACATAGGCCAAGGGGAACTGGATCATGAATTGCGAAACAAGCGCGATGACCATGGCCATCAGCATGTTGCCCGAGGCGCGGAAGGTCGCCACGACACAAAGCTGAATACCCATGCCGCCCCAGGCGAGGCACATGATGCGTATGAAGCGGGCCCCCTCGGCGATGACGTCGGCATCGTTGGGCACGAAGAACGCCACGATCGACGGCGCGAACGCGAAGGCCAGGATGCCGACGAGAGTGAGGATGCCGAAGCCCAAGGCGACGCCGAGAAGAGCGATGCGCGAGGCGCGTTGAACATTGCCGGCGCCGATATTCTGGCCGACCAGTGTGGAGACGGCCATCGACAGACCCATCGCCGGAATCATCACGACCTGGAGGATGGTCGAGCCGACGCCGTAGGCGGCCATGGACAGAGTGCCGAAGCTTGCTACCAGGAAGGACATGACGATCAGGCCGAGCCCTCGCGTCGACAGCTCGACCGAGCCGGGAAAGCCGAGCAGAAAGGCGCGTTTGATATAAGGCGGGTCGGGCACGAGGCCGCGCCAGGACAGCTCGATGCCGTGGCGTCCGGCGAGCAGGATGATCATGCCGATCAGAGCGGCGAGCGCCTGCGTCACCAGCGTGGCTATGGCCGCCCCCATGACCCCGTAGCCCGCCACCGGACCCCAACCGAAAATGAACAGTGGGTCGAGGACGAAATTCAGCACGACCGTGCCCAGCACGATGAACAGCGGCAGACGCGTCTCGCCGATGCCGCGCATCAGCGCCTGGAACATGGCGTAGAGGAAGACAAAGATGATGCCGACGAAGGACACGCGCATGAAGCCGAGCGCGCCGGCATAGACGTCGGGGGCGACGCCGAGGAGCTGGAGCAGATAGGGGGTCACAACATAGCCGAGCGAGCCGAGGATAACGGAGCTGATGGCGACCATCACCATCGTTTGCGCCGCCACGTGGTTCACCATGTCCTGGCGCCCGGCGCCCATGTACTGAGCGATCAGCGTCGCGCCAGCCATGGCAAGACCGGCGCCGAGTGCGATAACGAGGAAAGTGACCGGAAAGCTGACGGCGACGGCGGCCACCGCGGCCGCACCGAGCCTTCCGACCCAGAAGGCGTCAGTCAGCTGATAACCGGACTGCAGTGCATTGCCGAGAATGATCGGGAGGGCGAGCGAGATGAGCGCCGGCGCGATCGGACCTTCCAACAATCGTCGGCGCCGCTCGGCGACAATCACATTTCTTTGCTGCAAGGCTGGAGCTTTCGCGGAGCGTTGGAAGTAAGGCCAACCTCTTCGGTTCCGAAAATGGCAGGCACACGGCGCGATTGGGGCTTTTCGCCTCAGGCGCCTTCGATTTCCTCGCGCAGCAGCTCGAGGCGAAGCCAATCTGCCTCGGCGGCGGCGAGTTCGGCTTGCGCCTTGGCGAGATCGGCTCCGGCTGCGGTGAAGGCAGCGCGGTCGCGCGCGTACAGGTCACGATCGGCCAGGAGACCTTCGAGGCGCCTGATCTCCTCGTTGAGGGCGCCTATCCTTGACGACGACGTCTTCAACACATGCTGTTCGGTCGGGCTCAGCCGCTTGCGCGGCTCAGCGGTGCGAGGCGGCCGCGACGCCGACTTCGCCGCGCTCCTTGCCGCCGGCTTCATCCGCTTGAGCGCGCCGACGCCATGGCCGCGTTGCGCCACCATGTCGGAATAGCCGCCGGCATATTCGGTCCATCTGCCGTCGCCCTCCGACGCGATCACCGAGGTGACCGTGCGGTCGAGGAAGTCGCGGTCGTGGCTCACGAGGAGGAGCGTGCCCGGATAGGAGGCGAGCATCTCCTGCAACAGATCGAGCGTCTCGAGGTCGAGATCGTTGGTCGGCTCGTCGAGCACCATGAGATTCGAGGGCTGCGCCAGAGCTCTCGCGAGCAGCAGGCGGCCTTTCTCGCCGCCCGACAACGCCTTGACGGGGGTCTGCGCCTGCTCGGGCTTGAACAGAAAGTCCCTCATGTAGCCGATGACGTGGCGGGACTCGCCGTTGATGATCACCGCATCGCCGCGCCCGCCGGTGAGGGTCGCGGCAACCGAGGTGTCGGGGTCGAGGCTTTCGCGCCTTTGGTCGAGGGTGGCGATCTCGAGATTGGTGCCGAGCTTCACTTGGCCGGACTCTGGCGCAAGCACGCCGATCAACATGTTGATGAGCGTGGTCTTTCCGGCGCCGTTGGGGCCGACGATGCCGACCCGATCGCCGCGCGCGATCTTGGTGCTGAAGTCGCGCACGATCGGCACGCCGCCAAAGCTCTTGGCGATATGCCGCGCCTCGATCACCTTCCGCCCCGTTTCGCCGGCCTCTTGCAGGGTCAGCTTCACCTCTTGCGGGGCGCTGGCCTGCTTTTCGCGCCTGCTCTGATCTCTCAGCGCGATGAGCCCATCGAGCCGGCGCACGTTGCGCTTCCGCCTGGCGCTCACCCCGTAGCGAAGCCAATGCTCCTCTTGAACGATGCGGCGGTCGAGCTTGTGGCGCGCAGTCTCCTCATCGTCGAGGATGGCGTCGCGCCATTCCTCGAAGTGGGAGAAGCCTTTGTCGAGCCGCCGCGTCGTGCCGTGATAGAGCCAGACGGTGGCTTGCGAGAGCGTCTCCAGGAAACGCCGGTCGTGGCTGATCAGAACGACGGCGGAGCGGGTTGCCTTGAGCTCGGCCTCGAGGCTTTCGATGGTCGCGATGTCGAGATGGTTGGTCGGCTCGTCTAACAGGAGGATGTCGGGCTCGGGCGCGAGCACGCGGGCGAGCGCGGCGCGCCGGCTCTCGCCGCCTGAGAGCCGATGAGGCTCCTCCTCGCCGGTCAGCCCGAGACTCTCGAGGAGGTAGCGCGCGCGGTTCGGGTCGTCTCCCGGCCCAAGTCCTGCGGCGACGAACGCGCCGGTCGTGGCGAAGCCGGAAAAGTCGGGCTCCTGCGGCAGGTAGCGGATCGTTGCCGAAGGCTGGACCAAGAGACTGCCGCCATCCGGCTCGACGAGGCCCGCGGCGATCTTGAGCAGGGTCGATTTGCCGGAGCCGTTCCGCCCGACCAGGCAGAGCCGCTCGCCGGGCAAGATCGACAGCTCCGCGCCGTCGAGCAGCGGCGCGCTGCCGAACGTCAAACGGATGTCCTTGAGGAGGAGAAGCGGCGGTGTCATGGCCGAAGATTGCTTGCTCGCTGCGCGGCAGCCCTCGCTATTTCGGCCACGGCATGATCGGCACGACGCTGATCGCGTTGGCGGGCGAGCCGTTGATGATCTTGGAGCTGACGGCGAGATAGATGATGGCGTTCCGCTTCACGTCGGGGATGCGGTAGATGCGCGTCCGTTTGAAGAAGATGCTGGTCTTCTCGGTGAACGCCTCCTCCTTCGCCGGCAGCTTGGTAATGTCAGTGGCGATCGGTCCCATCTGGCGGCAGGACACCGAGAAGTTCGACGGGTCCTCGTTGAGGCCGAAGGGCTGGCCCCATCCCCCGGTGCGCGCCTGGGAGATGAAGCAGGTGACGCCCGGCACCTCGGGATCATCGAAGTCGCTGATGCACACCTTGTCGTTCGGCGACAGCAGATTGAAGGTCGTGCTGACACACGGGAAATCGTCGGCCCGCGCCGTGCCGGAGAACGCTACAAGCAGGGCAACTGCAGCAAGAAGCAGTCTCATCGGTTTCTCCATTCGGTGATGTGCGATCGCACCGGCTCGCGATTCGGCCGATCCAGATTCGATATTAGTCGCCGCCACCTTGTCTCTTGGTGAGCGCCGGATCGTTCTGGAAGCAGTAGAGCTTGCCGCCGATCATCTTCTTGATAGGGCACTCCGCGTTTCCCCTGAATTTGTCTGTATCGCTCGCACCGATTTGGGAATGACCTTCCGACTGTGGCACCGACTCTCCGGCTAAGACTATTCCCGTCCAAGGAACGACAAGACCCACAAGGACCAAGACCGCCGCAACAAGCATTCTCATTGCTACTCTCCATGTCTTCCGATAGCGCCGAAGCGCCCGCCCGGAGAGGAAATATAGTGATTGCAACAGGGAATGGCGCACCCGACAGGATTCGAACCTGTGACCTCTGCCTTCGGAGGGCAACGCTCTATCCAACTGAGCTACGGGTGCTTGGGGGCCTGACCCTAGCGAAAGCCCCTCGCCTAAGCAATGTGGCTCCCGTGTCAAAGGACGTCGGCATCGGCCGGGGGAAATCAAGGGCCTCGCCCTGGTGTCAGGCTCTCCGCATCGAGAACTCGGTCTGGCCGACCACGACTTGACGCAGTGCAGCATTGGCGTAGGTATGGCCATGACATATATGAGGCTTGCAAGCCGAGAGATGGCCATGACTAAGAAGAAGGTGCTGGTGATCGGCGGCGGCTTCGGCGGCGTGTTCGCGGCCAAGGCGCTCGAGAAGCAGGGGCGCGGCAAGCTCGAGGTCGAGCTCGTCAACGCCAACAACTATTTCGTCTTCCAACCGCTCTTGCCTGAGGTCGCCGCCTCCTCGATCCATTCCGCCGACGCGGTCGTGCCGCTCCGCCAGTTGTTAACTCGGTTGCAGGTGCGGCAGGCCGAGGTCATGGGCATCGACTTCGCCGAGAAGAAGGTCATCGTGGTGCAGGGCGCGCGGCGCGTGCCCGTCGATCTCCATTACGACGAGCTCGTCATCGCGCTCGGCACCAGCGTCGATCTCAACCGCTTCCCGGGACTGCCAGAGCACGCGCTCACCATGAAGGACCTGGCCGACGCGCACCGCTTGCGCACCCACGTCATCGGCTGCTTGGAAACGGCGGACGTGACGGACGACCCGGAGGTGAAGCGGCAACTTCTCACCTTCGTGGCGGTGGGCGCCGGCTTCTCGGGCGTCGAGACCATCGCCGAGGTGCGCGAACTGGTGCGCCGCGCGCTGAAATATTACCACAACATCAATCCCGACGAGATTCGCTTCTATCTGATCGAATACGCCAACCGCATCCTACCCACCTTCCCGGCCGACCTCGCCGCATATGCGACGCAGCGGCTCACCATCCACGGCATCGAGGTCTTGACCGGCGTCGGCACCAAGTCGGCGACCGGGACCGCTGTCGAGCTGACGGACGGACGCATCATCCCGACCAGCACAATCGTCGCCACCATCGGCAACGGACCGCACCGCTTGGTGTCGACGCTCGGCCTCGATCTGCAATGGGGACGCATCAAGACCGACCAGTTCATGCGCGTGCCGGGCCACGACGGCGTGTGGGCTCTGGGCGATGCGGCGCTGATTCCGCTCGTCGAGCATCCCGGCGAGGACCCGGCGCATTACGCCACGCAAACCGCCCAGTTCGCCGTGCGCGAGGGCAGGCAGATCGCGAGCAACATCGTCGCCAAGATCGAAGGCACGGAGCTTGCGCCGTTCGCCTACACCTCGAAGGGTTCACTTGCCTCGCTCGGCATGAGCAAGGCGGTCGCCGACGTCTACGGCGTCAAGCTCTCCGGCACGCTCGCCTGGCTGCTGTGGCGCGGCTTCTATCTGTCGTTCCTGCCGGGCTTCACGGCCAAGCTCAGGGTCGGTGCGAACTGGCTGCTCAACAGCGTCATGCCGCCCAACATCGTGCAAATCCAGTCGACCCCGCCGGCGACCCGCTATATCCACTACCGCAAGGGCGACAGGGTGTTCGAGCCGGGCATGCTGATCGACGGCTTCTATACCGTGGTCAAAGGGTCCTTCCAGCTCACCATCGACAACCCGGAGACGGGCGAGCATTTCGCCAAGCTGTTCAGGCAGGGGGACCATTTCGGCGAGCGCGTGCTGCTCAAATCGGCGCTTCGTACCGGGCTCGTCGTGGCGCTCGAGGATTCAGTGGTGCTGTTCATCGCACAGAAGGACTTCACGCGCTTTGCGCGCGCCTTCCCCATCCTCGACACCTATTTCAAGGATTATATCGAGAAGACCTTTGGCGGCCCCGAGAAGTCGTTTGCAGCGGGCAGCGCCAACCACAAGCACGAGCTCGAGACGCTGTCTTGAGTTAGGCACCGTCATCCGGGGGGCTGGCTCCGAGTCGGTTTGCCGGATTCCGGCTTTTGCCGGAATGACGGGCTGTGGTGGATGACGCTCGGAAGCGACTCCCTTGGGGGGCGCCCAATCCCTATATTCTCGGCATCATGGCAACAGCAAAGAGCAACAGCCCCGCCGGCAGGCCGGTGGCAAAGGGCGACCACGTCTATCTGATCGACGGCTCGGGCTACATCTTCCGCGCCTACCACGCGCTTCCCCCGCTGACGCGGCCCTCCGACGGGCTGCCGGTCGGCGCGGTGCATGGCTTCTGCGCCATGCTGTGGAAGCTGCTCCGCGAGACGGGAGAGCTTGCGCCGCCGACCCATATCGCGGTGATCTTCGACTATTCGGCCAAGACCTTCAGGAGCGATCTGTTCGACGGCTACAAGGCCAACCGGCCGGAGCCGCCCGGCGATCTCATCCCCCAGTTCCCGCTCGTGCGCGACGCCGTGCGGGCCTTCAACGTCGCCTGCATCGAGATGGAAGGCTACGAGGCCGACGATCTGATCGCGACTTACGCGCGCGAGGCGCTGGAAGCCGGCGCCGAGGTGACCATCGTGTCCTCCGACAAGGACTTGATGCAGATCGTCCAGCCCGGCGTGATCATGTACGACACGATGAAGAACAAGCGGATCGAGGAGGCCGAGGTGATCGAGCGCTTCGGCGTGCCGCCCTCCAAGGTGGTCGAGGTGCAGGCGCTGATCGGCGATTCGTCCGACAACGTGCCGGGCGTCCCCGGCATCGGGGTCAAGACCGCGGCGCTCTTGATCAACGAGTTCGGCGATCTCGAAACGCTGCTCGCGCGCGCCTCGGAGATCAAGCAAGACAAGCGGCGGGAGAACCTGATTCAGTTCGCCGACCAGGCGCGGCTGTCCAAGACCCTCGTCATCCTCGACACGCATGTGCCCCTCGAGGTGCCGCTCGCCGAGACCGCCGTGCGCCAACCCGACGCCGAGGCTCTGACCAGCTTCATGCGCAAGCTCGAATTCACCACGCTGCTTCGCCGCGTGGCCGAAGGGCTCGGCGCGCCTCTGCCTGAAGGCATGGCGCCGTCGACAACGCCGCAGCGCAAAAAGAAAGACGATTACGATCATCCGTTGCGCCGCTCGCCGCGCGGCGAGGCAGCGCCCCCGCGCAAGCCGATCGCCGGGCACACCCCAGCGCAGCTCGCGGTCGAGCGTGCGGCGCGGCTCGAAGCGATCCCCTTCGACCGCGCCAATTACGAGACGGTGACCACGGCGTCACGGCTCGCCGATTTGCTCGAGGCCGCGCGCTATCAGGGGCATTTCG
>DATJZL010000100.1:0-11302 GCA_035499115.1 Methyloceanibacter sp.
TAGGCGCCGTAAGCCACGCTGATCGACGGGGGCAACCCTTTGAGCACGTTGGCTGGCGGGCTGTCCGGAAGGCCTAGGCCGGTGACCAGGATGGCGATGCGCGCGGGGTCTCCCGGGGCGCCCTTGGCCGCGTAACGCGAGGGCCGCGCATAGACATCGATTGCCCGACGGCCGTCGGAAGCGACTTTCGGCAGCGGGCCGTATTGCGAGTCCTCGACGAGCTCGGCGACGGGAACCGCCGGAAGCGGACCGCCCCCAGGCTCGACCGCAGGCGTGTTGAGGGGAGGTGGAGGCGCAACGGCGGCAGTTTGCTGATTGCCGGATACTTGCGTCGCAGCGTCCTGAGCTGACGGTGCGGTCGAGGCGGTCTGCTCCCCAGCGTCTGCCGCGCCCTGACGGCCATCGGCGGCACCGGCATCAGGAGAAGCCGGCGTCGCTTCCGGCGGCATCATCTGGCCTGGGCCTGGCGGCTGGACCATTGGCGCCTGGGGATTTGCCCCCGGTGCGACGGCGAAGCCGGGAGGCATGTTCACATTGTCGCCGGAAGCCGCAGGGGCCTCTGCCGGAGCGGTGTCCGCAGGCTGCTCGCTCGGCACGGAAGCGGCGCCCTGGTCGGGCGTCTCGGCCGAGTCCTCCGCGCCCGCCCCACCGTCACCAGCGGGTCCGGGCTCGATTTGCAGGATGGCGACGGGCTCGCCCGCGTCGCTTCCTGGGAAGAAGGCGAGCCACGCGATGCCAAGCACCAGCGTCCAGAACACGATTCCCGCGGCGACGACCAGCGCTTTCATCTCGACTTACCTCCCCGCACGCCGGCCCTCTTATGGGGCTTCGCTTCCTCGCTCGGCAGTCATTGAAGCGGTCGCCAGAAGACGCAAGAGCCTAGTTGGCCTCGGCCTTCTTTTTGGTATCGGTATCGACGGACTTAATGCCGCGCAAGAGATCGAGCGCATAGTTCAGCTGGGTATCCTTCTCCTTCTCGGGGGCGACATAGGACGAGCTTCCGGATTCCTCCTCGGAAGCCTCCTCGTCTTCGGCCGCACCCTCGATCTTGAGATGGCCGCGCAGATTGGCTTCGCCGTGCGTGCTTACCTCGTCAGCCTTCTTCTTCAGATCGTCCGGCAACTCCTCCTCGACCACCACCTCGGGCTCGATGCCCTTGGCCTGGATCGAGCGGCCCGACGGCGTGTAGTAGCGCGCCGTGGTCAAACGGAGCGCGCCGTTGGAACCGAGCGGAATGATGGTCTGCACGGAACCCTTGCCGAACGACCGCGTGCCGAGGATGGTCGCGCGATGGTGATCCTGAAGAGCGCCGGCGACGATTTCCGAGGCCGACGCCGAGCCGCCGTTGATCAGCACGATAAGCTCCTTGCCATCGGTCAGATCGCCGGGCCGTGCGTTGGAGCGCTGCGTCTCCTCGAGATTGCGGCCGCGCGTGAGCACGATCGCGCCTTGATCGAGGAACGCATCGGACACCGAGATCGCCTGGTCGAGTAGGCCGCCAGGGTTGTTGCGGAGATCGATGACGTAGCCCTTGAGCTTCGGACCGAGCTGCTTCTTCAGGTCGTCGATCGCTTTCTGCAAATTGGCGGTGGTCTGCTCGTTGAAGGTGGTGATGCGGATATAACCGACATCGTCGCCTTCGGCATTGTACTTGACCGGGTTGATGTGGATCACGTCGCGCGTGACCTTCACATCGAACGGATCCTCGACGCCCTTGCGCACGATCGTGAGCGTGATCGGCGAGTTGACCGGTCCGCGCATCTTCTCCACGGCTTCCTGCAACGTCAGGCCCTGGATCTGCTCCTTATCGAGCGCGGTGATCAGGTCGCCGCTCATGATCCCGGCCTTGGCGGCCGGCGTGTCTTCGATCGGAGACACCACCTTGACCACGCCGTTCTCCATCGTGACTTCGATGCCGAGCCCGCCGAACTCGCCGCGGGTCTGCACCTGCATGTCACGGAAATGCTTCGGATTGAGATAGGCCGAATGCGGGTCGAGCGCGGTCAACATGCCGTTGATCGCCGCTTCGATCAGCTTGGAGTCATCGGGCTTCTCGACATAGTCCGAGCGCACCCGCTCGAGCACCTCGCCGAACAGATCGAGCTGCCGGTAGATTTCCGAGTTGGCGGCCGATGCGGACTGGCTGCGCGCCAAGCTCACCATCGTCGATCCGGCAGCGAGCACGGCCAACACCAGAAGCGCCCACAGCGCGTATTCGGATTTCCGCATCATCCTTGCACCTTTTCGGAAGCCTCGGCCCACCATGGGTCAGGGTCTATTGGCCTGCCGTCCTTTCTGAATTCGACATAGAGGACGGGGCGTGAACTGTCATCGTTTTGGCTCGGAGCCCCCGATCCCATCACTGCGATGGGCTCGCCGGCTAGGACAAACTGGCCGAGGCTTACGTCTATGCGGCTCATCCCCGCAAGCAGAACATGATATCCCCCGCCCGCGTTGATGATCAAGAGTTGCCCGTAGGAGCGGAACTCGCCGGCGTAAACCACCCAGCCGTCGGAAGGGGCGGTAATCCGGGCCTCCGGGCGGGTTTGCAGGGAGATGCCCCTGGCCGTGCCGCCGGCGCTCTCGGCGTCGCCGAAACGCTTGATTCGCCGCCCCGCGGCAGGAAGCCTGAGCGAGCCCTTGGCGGCCTCGAACGGCATAGCGGGTTTCAGGCGGTCGGGGCTGGCGAAGGCGACCTTGTTCTGATCAGGCTTAATCTCGACCACGCTCTCATTGGCGGGGGTCGCTAGAGCCCGGTCCTGCTCGCGCTGGCGAAGCGCCCGCTCGGCTGCAACCTCGGCGTCATATTGGGCGACCTCGACCTTGGCGATCTGAGCGTCGAGGCGATCGATCAGATCGTTCAAATCGGTGACGGCCTTGGCCTGTTCGGAGGCCGATTGCTTGATCTCGGCAAGCTCGGCCTCGCCTTGGGCGAGCTTCGTCTTCTTCTCCTCGAGGAGCCCGTCGAGCCGCTGCTGCTCGGAGGCGAGCCCGTCTCTCTCCCCCTTCTCGGCGTCGCGCTCATCGCGAATGGTGTTCTCGATGGTGACCAAGCCCTCGAGCTCGTGCGACAGATTGTCGGCCTCATATTTGAGCTCCGGGAACACGTCGGCGAGCAGCATCGCGCTTCGCACCATGGCGAGCGCGTCGTCCCTGCGCGTCACCAGCGCCGGCGGGGGCGTTCGGCCCATCCTCTGCATCGCCAACAGCATCTTGTAGATCGTTTCCTTTCGCTCGGTGATCGAGCTCTGGATGACGTTTACCTGGTCGGTCAATTGCGCGAGCTTGGCTTCGGTCTCCGAGAGCTTCGCCTCGCTCGCCTGCACTCTGTTTCCGGCTTCGATCAGCTCACTGTTTAGCTTCGCCCGCTCCTCGGCAAGGGTCGCGATGTCCTGGGTAAGCCCCTGCTCCTTGGCGCGGTTCGACTGTAATTGCTGCTCGGTCTCGTTGAGGCGCTTCTTCGCCTCCTCGCGCGAAAGATCCTCCTGTGCCTCAGCCAGCCACGGCAAGATGCAAACGAGGCCGACAAGAAGCAGAGCGGATCGAAATCTTCGTCTTGCGGGAGCCAATCGATCGGAATGCGCCATGCGCCTTGGCCGTTTCAGCCGGTCGCAACGACAGCGGAGCGATACGGCAGAATCAAGGCAAAACGCTTACGAATCCTTAACCTTGCGGGCGCGACCAGGGCGCTCAGGCGCGGTGATAGGGGTGACCGGCGAGGATGGTGATGGCGCGATAGATCTGCTCGGCGAGAACGATGCGGGCAAGTCCGTGCGGCAGGGTCAGGGGACCGAGCGACAGCACGAAATCGGCCTCGAACGAAGCCGTGAGCCCAAGACCGTCAGCGCCGCCGACAAAGAAGGCGAGGCCCTGCGCACCGCCGTCGCGAAACTTGGCGAGGGTTTGCGCGAAGCCTTCGCTTCCGAGCTGGGTGCCGCTCCGGTCGAGACAGACCAATTTGTATGAGGACGGTCGCTTGGCGAGAAGCAGCTCTGCTTCGGCCTCCATACGCGCCTGCGGCGTGGCACCCCTCGCTTCCGCAATCTCGATCACGTCGAGCGGCGACAGAGCGAGCTTTCTTCCCGCCGCGGCGGCGCGGCCAACATAATGCGCGAACAGGTCGCGCTCAGGCCCCGGCTTCAATCTGCCCACGGCAGCGATCAGGAGCCGCATGGCTCACTCGGCCTTAAAACCGGAGCGGCGCACCGCCCGCGGCAGGCCGCTGGCGACAAGTCGCCGATCAGATCACCAGCTGCTCCATGGGACGATCCGCCGACCACATCTTCTCCAGATTGTAGAACTCGCGAACCTCTGGGCGGAAGATATGGACGATAACATCGCCGGCATCGATCAGCACCCAATCGCATTGGGGCTGGCCCTCGACGCGGGCGCGGCCATAGCCTTCCTCTTTGAGTTTCTTGACGAGTTGGTCGGCGACGGCCCCGACATGCCGTTGCGAGCGCCCCGACGCGAGGACCATGTGGTCGCCGATCGAGGTCTTGCCTCTCAGGTCGATGCAGGCGACGTTCTCGGCCTTGGCGGCGTCGAGCGTGTCGAGCACGATATTGAGTAGGCGTTGCGGATCGGCGCGGAATGACGCAAATCCGTTAGGAGGCGTGCCGCGCTGGGCAGCCTCTCTAGCTGAGCGCATGTTTTGGTGAGTGTCCTTCTGCCATTGCTCCTCGAGGAAGCGGTTGCCCCCAAGTTTCACCGCCTCCGTAACGCAGGACAGCGACACTTGGTTGCCGCTTCGCCCCATAAACATAGTATGGCCGCGGTTAAAGTTTCAATAGCTAGTATTGCTAGCGCTTTTTCATGCCCTTCTTGTCCTTCCCCTTGCCTTCACCACGAATCTCCGTCGAAGACAGGGGGGAGAGCCGATGAGTGATGATCGTCCAGGCCGGGGGGGGCATCCGAGCGAGACCCTGGGCATCTGATTCGTCGACATGAAACTCCTGAAAGCGCGTGGCGGCTCGGCTCGCCCGCGCTTTCAGCCGGAATCCCGGCCGGTCGAGCACGGCGATCGGCGCGGTCTCGAAGATCCTCTGCCAGGAGCGCCAGCGGTGAAACTCGGCCAGATTGTCCGCGCCCATCAGCCAGACGAAGCTGACGGCAGGGTGGCGGCGCTTGAGCTCCGTCAGAAGGTCGACCGTATAGGGCGGGCCCTTTTCGCCCGGGAAGCCGGTCACCGCGATGCGCGGGTGATTGGCGATCTTCCTTGCGGCTTCGACGCGCTCAGGGAGGCCCGGCAGCTTGGACGGTCTCTTCAAGGGATTGCCGGGGGTGACGACCCACCACACCTGATCGAGCCCGAGCCGCTTCAGCGCGGTCAGGCTGATCTCGACATGGGCCGCATGCGCCGGATTGAACGAGCCGCCGAGAAGACCGATGCGCATCCGCGGCGAGACCATCGGCAGGCGTGCGGCCTTCTCCTCCAGTGTGAGACTCTTTGACGGACGAGCCTCGTTGCGCGGGCGCCGCTCAGCCTTGGCCGGCGACCTTCCCTGCTTTCGGTCGGCTTTCTTCTCCGCCTTCTTGGTCTTCCTCTCCGTCTTCTTGGCTTGCTTCGCGACCTTCACCGGTTTGACCGGGTTAGACCGCTTCGCCGGCTTGACCGCTTTGGCTGTCTTCGCCGATTTCGCAGGCTTGGAGGATGTCTTCGCCCTGGCGGGCTTCTTGATCTGTTTCTTGATCTTGGATGGCTTCGGCGTCTTCGCTATCTTGGTCTTTCGCGGCTTGGCTTGCTTCGCGCTCTTCTTCTTCGTCGGCTTTTGCTTAGGCACTGTCAGCCCTTTCTGCTCACGGCAATCCCATGATGGTCATACCGGCGAAAGCCGGTATCCAGCAATAAGGCACGTACCCGATCTGGATTCCGGCTTACGCCGGGATGACGGTGCCAGCTGAAAAGGAGAGCGTCACTCAGGGGCGCGTCTGGCCCTGGCCGCGCACGACATATTTGAAGGTGGTGAGCTGCTCGACACCGACGGGTCCGCGCGCATGAAATCTTCCGGTGGCGATGCCGATCTCGGCACCCATGCCGAACTCCCCGCCGTCGGCGAACTGAGTCGAGGCGTTATGCAGCACGATCGCGCTGTCGACGCGCGCGAGGAACTCCTCCGCGGCGCGCTTATCTTCCGTCACGATCGCATCGGTATGCTGCGAGCCGTAGCGCGCGATATGCTCGATCGCCTCGTCGAGGCCGTCGACCACCTTGACCGCGATGATCGCGTCGAGAAATTCCTTCGGCCAATCCTCCTCGGTGGCGGCCTTCACGCGAGTGTCCACGCTTTGCGTCTCGGCATCGCCCCGAACCTCGCAGCCGGCCTCGATCAGCATCTTGACGAGAGGGGCAAGATGGGTCGACGCCGCCTTGCGATCGACCAGCAGAGTCTCAGTCGCCCCGCACACTCCCGTCCGCCGCATCTTGGCGTTGAGCACGATCCTCTTCGCCATGTCGAGATCGGCCGGCGCATGCACATAGACATGGCACACGCCTTCGAGATGCGCGAACACCGGCACCCGTGCCTCACCTTCCACGCGCGCGACAAGCTCCTTGCCGCCGCGCGGCACGATCACGTCGATCGCACCGCCGAGACCTTGCAGCATGAACCCGACTGCGGAGCGATCGACCGTCGGCACGAGCTGGATCGCCTCGCGCGGAAGGCCCGCCTCGGCTACCCCTTCAGTCAGAGTGTTGGCAATGACGAGAGAGGTGAGGAAGCTCTCGGACCCGCTGCGCAGGATCACGGCGTTGCCCGACTTGAGGCAGAGCGCCGCGGCGTCCGCTGTCACGTTAGGCCGCGACTCGTAGATGATGCCGATAACGCCGAGCGGCACGCGCACGCGGGAAATCTTCAAGCCGTTCGGCCGCAACCACGAGGCCATCACCTGGCCGACGGGATCGGGCAGCGCCGCCACCTCGCGGATGCCCTTGGCCATGGCCGCGACGCGCGCTTTATCGAGCATCAGCCGGTCGATGAAGGCCTGATCGCGCCCCTTGGCGCGCGCCGCGTCGATCTCCTGAACATTCGCGTCGAGAACCTTCTGGGCGTTCGCCTCGATCCGCGCGGCCATCGCCTCGAGTGCGCGGTTCTTGACCTCGGTCGAGGCGAGCGCCAGCGCGCCCGCCGCCTCGCGCGCGAGACGTCCCATATAGAGCATCATTGGCTCGATCGAGCCAGGATTGACGTTCTCTTGTTTTGCTTCTGACAGTTGATTCATTTCCGAATGGCCTTTGGGTTAGGCCAGCTGACAATAAGCAAACGAACCCCGCCGGGCTATGCCGGTTTAGGCTCCAAATCAACATACCTGGCAAGAACCAACCTTCGGTTCGAACTCGGTGCGCTAATGCAACTCCACTAGCGAGCCGCCATCCTCCGGGAACGTAATCGTGGCGGAAATCTCGTCGCCCGCGGCATCTGGGGCCTTCGTGAAGCTCTTGAGGGTAGAGTTGAGGACCCTCTGGTCGGCATCGTAGTATTGAAAGTTGTCCCTCTCCCACACCGCGAAGTCCTTACCGTTGCCCCAAAAATACGTTTTATGATGGTAAGACCTGCTTTCGCCACGAAAGTAGAACGTCTTGACGCGAATGGCGGTGTCGAACTCATAACAATTACCCGTCTCGACTGAGAGCCAACCACGCGAGAGCCACGACCCATTCTTCTGCTGATAGGCAATCGCAACCCACACCTCCACGGGAAATTTATTGCAGAAGACGATGTCGGCCTTTGCGGTTGAAACTGCCAATGTGCAGACTACGCAGGCGGCGCAAGCCACCCTTGACCTTAATAAACGCATTGTGATCCTCCCGAAATTTCCGTGCCCTTCTACTCTTGCCTTGCGCGCTGCGACATCGGCATCGAAATCAGCCTTTGCGGTTCAGCATCATGTCGTCCCGGTGGATCAGCTCAGGGCGGCCAAGGTAGCCGAGAATATCGGCAATTTCGCTGCTCTTGCGCCCGATAATCGCCTTGGCCTCCGCGTGATCGTAGGCGGCGAGCCCGCGCCCGATCTCGATGCCTTCACCGGTCCTGATCACCACCGCATCGCCGCGCTCGAAGCTGCCCTCGACGCGCGTGACTCCGGCGGGAAGCAGGCTCTTGCCGGAAGCAAGCGCCTGCACCGCCCCATTGTCGAGCACGACCGCGCCTTTCGGCTCGAGCGTGCCCGCGATCCAGCGCTTGCGCGCCGTGACGGGGTCGGAGCGCGCGAGGAACCAAGTGGCGGTCCCTTTCGTGGCAAGCGCATCGAGCGGATGCAGCACCTTGCCGCTCGCGATTACCATATGCGTGCCGGCCGACACCGCGATCTTCGCCGCTTCGATCTTGGTGACCATGCCGCCTTTCGACAGCTCCGAGCCAGCATCGCCCGCCATGGCCTCGATCTCCGGCGTGATCTCGCGCACTTCGTCGAGGCGGCGCGCGTCTTCGCGTGATCCTGGCGGCGCCGTGTAGAAGCCATCGACGTCCGAGAGCAGCACGAGGCAGTCGGCGCTCATCATCGAGGCGACGCGCGAGGCGAGCCTGTCGTTGTCGCCATAGCGAATTTCGCTCGTCGCCACCGTGTCATTCTCGTTCACCACCGGCACGGCGCCGAGCCTTAGCAGCGTTGTCATGGTGTTGCGCGCATTGAGGTAGCGCCGCCGCTCCTCGGTGTCGCCGAGCGTCAGCAGGACTTGGGCCGCCACGAGCGAGCGAGCCCTGAAGGCATCCTCATAAGCATGGGCGAGATCGATCTGGCCGACGGCCGCCGCGGCCTGGCTGTCCTCGAGCTTGAGCGCGCCCTTGGGCAGCTTGAGTGCGTTCCGCCCAAGCGCGATGGCGCCGGACGACACCACCACGACCTCCTTGCCTTTCGCTCTGAGCGCCGCGATATCGTCGGCGAGTGCTTCGAGCCAGGCCTGGCGCAGCGTGCCCGAGGCTGTATCGACCAGGAGCGACGAGCCGATCTTGACTACGAGCCGCTGGGCGTTGGTCCATTCGCTTCTCATGGACGCCACCGTTGAACTGGCGCTTGCGCCTTGCCTCCCTCGGCATTCGTGTCGGCGGCGCGCATCGACTTGATCTCGGGCACAAGTGCGCGCAGCACCTCGGTCACGCCTTCGCCGCTCGCGGCAGAGACGATAAGCGGAGTCGTGCCGGCAGCCTTCTTCAGAGCGCGCGCCTTCTTCTTCATTTCGTCCTTCGGCACGGCGTCGGCTTTGGACAGCGCGACGATCTCGGGCTTGTCCTCGAGCCCAGCGCCGTAGGCCTCGACCTCTCCGCGGATGATGGCGTAAGCCTCGGCCGGATCGTCGAGCGTCGCGTCGACAAGGTGCAGCAGCACGGCGCAGCGCTCGACATGGCCGAGGAAGCGATCGCCGATGCCTGCGCCCTCATGCGCGCCTTCGATCAGTCCCGGAATGTCGGCGAGCACGAAGTCGAAGTTGTCGATCCTGACCACGCCGAGATTGGGATGGAGCGTGGTGAAGGGATAGTCGGCGATCTTCGGCTTCGCCGCGCTCACCGCGGCGAGGAAGGTCGACTTGCCGGCATTAGGCAGGCCGATGATGCCGGCATCGGCGATCAGCTTCAGCCTGAGCCAAATGGTGAGCTCCTCGCCCTTCTGTCCGGGATTGGCATGGCGCGGCGCCTGCTTGGTCGAAGATTTGAAATGCGTGTTGCCGAAGCCGCCATTGCCGCCACGGGCGAGCACGATGCGTTCGCCGGGCTTGGTCAGGTCGGCGATCAGCGTCTCGTTGTCGTCATCGAGGATCTGGGTTCCCGGCGGCACTTTCAGCACCACGTCGGCACCCTTGGCGCCGGAGCGGTTCTGCCCCTTGCCATGGCCGCCCTTCTTCGCCTTGAAATGCTGCTGGTAGCGGTAGTCGAGCAGCGTGTTGAGGTTCGCCACGCACTCGACGATCACGTCGCCGCCTTTACCGCCGTCTCCCCCGTCAGGCCCGCCGAACTCGACGAACTTCTCCCGCCGGAAGCTCACGCACCCGTTCCCTCCGTCGCCGGAGCGCACATAGACCTTGGCCTGATCGAGGAACTGCATGGCGAGGGCTTAGCACCAGCTTCTTTCCAATACACTAGGAGACCGCTGGAGGCGGCCAGCTCTAGGTCCTGAGGAAGCCGGCGAGAGCCGCCGCGCGCTCGAGCCGGTAGGTGAGGCAATGGGCCTTGACCCCCCGCGCTGCGCATTCGCGCACCTGCCTGCCCTGCGGCACGAAACCGAACTTGGCGATGATGCGGGCCGAGGCGAGGTTGTCGGTGAAATGGCCGACGGTTAGATAGTCGAAGCCGTCTTTCTCGAAGGCGTAGACGATCAGCGCGCGAACCGCCTCGCTCGCATAGCCCAGGCCCCAATAGGGCTTGCCGATCCAATAACCGAGCTCGGCGTGGTCCTCGCCGAAGGCGCGATAGCCGGTGCAGCCGATCAGGAGCCCGCCATTGGCGATGGCGAACACCACACCCTCCTCGCCGGCGAGCGCGCTTGCGATCCATTCCGCAGCCTGCTCCTCGCTATAGGGATGGGGAATGGTTCCCGTCATGCTGGCGACGTCGTAGTCGCCGGCCAGCAGGCTGATCCTGCTCGCGTCGGCGAGCTCGAGCGCGCGCAGCAAAAGCCTTGGCGTCCTGATACCCATGCGGCAAAGCTACCATGACTCCTCTCCCCAGCGGGGAGAGGGCTTTCCGCCGCGATCTTGCGCGGCGTAGCCCTGCGCAAGTCGCATGGCGGGAAGGGTGAGGGGGAGAGTGAGTCGCGATCCTTGGGTTTGGTCGCCCCACCCGGCCGGGTCGCGACCATCCTCTCCCCAACGGCGAGAGGACGTGGCTCTTGGCGTGAGGAGGCCGACGAGCCTAGCTCGGCTTCACCGAGACGTAGACGCGGCCCTTCTGCTTGGTCGCATAGGTGACCTCGCCCTCGCGAAGCGCGAACAGCGTGTGGTCCTTGCCCATGCCGACGCCGTCGCCCGGGTGCCACTTGGTGCCGCGTTGGCGGACGATGATGTTGCCGGCGAGCACGCTCTGGCCGCCCGACTTCTTCACGCCGAGCCTGCGCCCGGCCGAGTCGCGGCCGTTGCGCGATGAGCCGCCTGCTTTCTTATGTGCCATGACGTAAGTTCCTTATTTCTTCTTCGGCTTGGCGGCCGGCCTTTTAGCCGCGGCCTTCTCGGCCTTCGCCGCAGGTTTCCGCGCGGGCTTGGCAGCGGCCTTCTTCGCGGCGGGCTTTGCCTCCGCTTCCGCAACCGGCTTCTTCTCGGTCTTTTTCGGTTCAGGCTTGGCGGCCTGCTTCGACGGCTTCTTGCCGTCGGTCA
>DATJZL010000101.1:0-18496 GCA_035499115.1 Methyloceanibacter sp.
AGGTCTTCCCCTTTACCGCTATGTCGGCGGACCTGAGGCGACGCTGCTTCCCGTCCCCATGATGAACATCATCAATGGCGGGGTGCACGCCGACAATCCGATCGACTTCCAGGAGTTCATGATCGTGCCGGTCGGTGCCGCAAGCATCGCCGAGGCCGTACGCATGGGTGCTGAAGTGTTCCACGCGCTTCGTCATGCGCTGAAAGGCGCGGGGCTCACCACGGCCGTGGGCGATGAGGGCGGCTTCGCACCCAATCTCGCCTCGACGCGTGAGGCTCTCGACTTCGTCATGGCCGCGATCGAAGCCGCTGGCTACAAGCCCGGCGAGGACGCCTATCTCGCCCTCGACGTGGCCGCGACCGAGCTGTTCGGCGAGGACCGCTATTTCCTGAAAGGAGAGAAGCGGAGCCTCACTTCGGAGCAGATGACCGCCTATTACGCCGAACTCGTCGACGCCTACCCGATCTTCTCCATCGAGGACGGCATGAGCGAGGACGATTGGGAGGGCTGGCGCGTGCTGACCAAGGCACTTGGCGGCCGCTGCCAGCTCGTTGGCGATGATATCTTCGTTACAAACGTCGCGCGCCTGAAGCAGGGCATCGACCAAGGGATCGCCAATGCGATCCTGGTCAAGGTCAACCAGATCGGCACGCTAACCGAGACGCTCGATGCGGTGCGCATGGCGCAAGGGGCAGGCTATGCGGCGGTGATGTCGCATCGCTCCGGCGAGACCGAGGATGCGACCATCGCCGACCTCGCCGTCGCCACCAATTGCGGGCAGATCAAGACCGGCTCTCTCGCCCGCTCAGATCGCGTGGCGAAATATAACCAGCTCATCCGCATCGAGGAGGAGCTCGGGGGAAAGGCCCGCTATGCCGGCCGCTCGGTGCTGAAGCGCTCGACCCGGTAACGGGCGCTTAACCCGCCGCGGGCGATTCTGGCGGCTTGGCCGCTTGAAGGTGTCGGGGGAATGCGGTTCAGCGCTTTCATCTTTCCGCTGCTTGCCTGCGGGGCAGGGGGCTATTTCGCCTACCACCTCGAGATAGGCGATCATGGCTTGAAAGCGCGTGCTGACCTAGAGCGCCGCAAGGAGGTGCTTGCCGGCGAGCTCGCGGGCCTCAAAGAGGTGCGCGAGCGGCTCGAGCGCGACGTCTCCCTGCTCAGGCCGGAGAGCCTCGACCCAGACATGCTCGATGAGCGTGCACGCGCCATCCTGAACCTCGCCAATAAGGACGACCTCGTCATGCTGAAGCGCCGGGAGCCGCCCGACCCTGCAACCGGCACGCTGCCCAAGCGTTGACCAGACATCGTCATCCCGGCAAGTCGCGATCTAGGCCCACAATGATGAGCGTCGCTGATTCCGACTTTCGCCGGAATGACGAAGCCAGCCCCGCCTTTCATGGCACTTCCAAGCCATGCTAGCGTTTGCTCCAAGGGCGAGAATCGAGGAGCAAGACATGATGAGCCCAACTCTCTCGCCGGGCGCTGCCAATCTCTGGCTCGACGAGACCAAGCGCGACGCAGCGTGTCCGCAAGGCGGCAAGAGTCTGTCCCGCGAAGAGGAGCTTCACGCCTATCGCGAGATGCTGCTTATTCGCAGATTCGAGGAGAAGGCGGGTCAGCTCTACGGCATGGGTTACATCGGCGGCTTCTGCCACCTTTATATCGGGCAGGAGGCGGTCGTCGTCGGCATGATGATGGCGATCAAGCCGGGCGATCAGATCATCACCGCCTATCGCGATCACGGCCATATGCTCGCGTCGGGCATGGACCCCAAGGGCGTGATGGCCGAGCTCACCGGACGCCGCCACGGCTATTCCAAGGGCAAAGGCGGCTCGATGCACATGTTCTCGGTGGAGAAGAACTTCTTCGGCGGCCACGGCATCGTCGGCGCGCCGGCTCCGCTCGGCACCGGCATCGCCTTCGCCAACAAATATCGCAACAACTCTTCCGTGAGCGTCACCTTCTTCGGCGAAGGGGCAACAAATCAAGGCCAGGTCTATGAGAGCTTCAACATGGCGGCCTTGTGGAAGCTCCCCGTGCTTTATGTCATCGAGAACAATCATTACGCGATGGGCACCGCAGTCGAGCGCGCCAGCGCTCTCGCCGAGGAGCTCTATAATCGCGGGATCGCCTTCGGCATTCAGGGCGAGCGGGTCGACGGCATGGACGTCACGGCGGTCAAAGACGCCGGCGAGCGGGCGCTTGCATCGGTCCGCTCGGGCAATGGACCCATGATCCTCGAGATGCGCACCTATCGCTATCGCGGCCATTCCATGTCTGACCCCGCTAAATACCGGACGCGCGAGGAGGTGCAAGACGTGCGCGAGCATCGCGACCCGATCGAGCTCGTGCGCAAGCGGCTGCTCGAGGGTGCCCGCGCGACCGACGAGGAGCTTAAGGAGATCGACCGCGCGGTCCGCCAGACGGTGAACGAGGCCGCCGAGTTCGCGCAATCCGACCCAGAGCCCGACCCAGCCGAGCTCTTTACCGACGTCTATGCCTGAGCGGCAAGCGCCGATGCCGACCCAGATCCTCATGCCAGCGCTGTCTCCGACCATGGAGGAGGGGAAGCTCGTCAAATGGCACGTCGGCGAGGGCGATGCCGTGCGCGCGGGCGACGTGATCGCCGAGATCGAGACCGATAAGGCGACCATGGAAGTGGAGGCGGTCGATGAGGGCAGGATGGGCAGGCTGCTCGTGCCCGAAGGCACGGAGCACGTGAAGGTCAACCAGCCCATCGCGCTGCTCGTCGTCGACGGAGAAGGTTCGCCTGCCGCCTCATCCTTCGAGACGCGGCCCGCAGCCGCCCCCCAGGATGAGGGGCTACGTCCTCACCCTGAGGAGGGCGCGCCAGCGCCCATCTCGAAGGGTGAGGACGCGACGGTCGCAGCGAGGCAACCACCCGAGCCGCCGCCCGATTTCGGCGAGATGCCACCGCTGGTGGAGAAAGCGCCGGCGGGGCCACGCGTCGCGCCGCAAGAGCCGAAGCCCGAGGCCGAAGTGCCCCCCGGCACCGAAATGATCACCATGACGGTACGCGAGGCGTTGCGTGACGCCATGGCCGAGGAGATGCGCCGCGATCCGACGGTGTTCCTGATGGGCGAGGAGGTCGCGCAGTATCAAGGCGCTTACAAAGTGAGCCAGGGCCTGCTCGATGAGTTCGGACCGATGCGCGTGGTGGATACGCCGATCACCGAATATGGCTTCGCCGGGGTGGGCGTGGGCGCGGCCTTCGCGGGGCTCAAGCCCATCGTCGAGTTCATGACGTGGAATTTCGCCATGCAGGCAATCGACCACATGGTCAATTCAGCCGCCAAGACGCATTACATGTCCGGCGGGCAGATGCATTGCCCCATCGTGTTCAGAGGCCCAAACGGTGCTGCGGCCCGTGTCGCCGCTCAGCACAGCCAGGACTATTCGGCCTGGTATGCGAGTGTACCGGGTTTGAAGGTGATCGCGCCTTACGCCGCGGCCGACGCCAAGGGTCTGCTCAAGGCCGCGATCCGCGATCTGAGCCCCGTTGTGTTCCTGGAGAACGAGATCCTCTACGGCCAAAGTTTCGAGGTGCCGAAACTCGAAGACTTCCTGCTCCCGATCGGCAAAGCACGCGTCGCCCGCGCGGGCAAAGATGTCACCATCGTCTCTTACGCCCGCGGCATGGCCTATGCGCTCGACGCGGCGAAGCGGCTCGCAGACGAAGAAATCGAGGCGGAGGTGATCGACCTCCGCACCTTGCGCCCGCTCGATACGGACACTGTTCTCGCCTCGGTGCGGAAAACCAACCGCATCGTCATGGTAGAGGAGGGCTGGTCGGTCTGCTCGATCGGCACCGAGATCTGCGCGCGAGTCGCCGCGCAAGCCTTTGACTATCTCGATGCGCCCCCAATGAAGATCACCGGCGCCGACGTGCCGATGCCCTACGCAGCCAATCTCGAGAAGCTTGCGCTACCCTCGGTTGAAAAGGTCATCGCCGCGGCGAAATTGGTCTGCTACCGGGAGTGATTCAAGACATGCCGGAAGTTCCCATGAGCTGGAAGCAGGGCGGGTGCCATTGCGGCGCTGTGCGCTTCGAAGTGCTCGCGCCCGACGAGATCGAGGCCACCGAGTGCACCTGCTCGATTTGCCGCAAGGGGGGTTATCTTCATCTCATCGTGCCGGCCGCGCACTTTCGGCTGCTCACCGGCGAGGACAAGCTCACCAACTACAGCTTCAACACCGGCACCGCAAAACACTACTTTTGCTCCGTGTGCGGAGTAAAGAGCTTCTACGTGCCGCGCTCCAAGCCTGATGGTTTCAGCGTCAATGTGCGCTGCCTCGACGAGGGCGCCGTACACGTCACTGGGATCGTACTGTTCGACGGCAGACACTGGGAAGAGGCCATGACCACTCGCGTCCTGGACGTCTGATATGACGACCGAGATCCTCATGCCGCAGCTCTCGCCAACCATGGAGACGGGCAAGCTCGCCAAATGGCACGTGAAGGAGGGCGATGAGGTGAGGTCCGGCGACATCATCGCCGAGATCGAGACCGACAAGGCGACCATGGAGGTCGAGGCGGTCGACGAGGGCCGCATCGGCCAGCTTCTCGTGGCAGAGGGGACAGACCATGTCCCGGTGAACCAGCCCATCGCCCTTCTGCTCGAAGACGGCGACGACTCCACAGCCTCCTCCTCTCCCCGTGGGGGAGAGGACGCGGCGCATAGCGTCGCGGGTGAGGGGGCCCGCCCCGAAACCGTCGCTAACTCCCCCTCACCCCGACCCTCTCCCCCCAGGGGAGAGGGGGAGCACGCCGCATCGGCCGAGCAGGTCATGAACAAGATCGCCGAGCAGATTAGGGCAAATGGCGCGAACGGCGATGGCGCGCGCATCTTTGCCTCGCCGCTCGCGCGCCGGCTCGCCCGCGAGCGCGGCATCGATCTCGCGGCACTTTCAGGCTCTGGCCCGCACGGCCGCATCGTCAAGGCGGACGTGGAGCGTGCCAAGCCCGCACCGTTTCGGGCCGGGCCTCAGCACATCGAAGCAGAGATCGTTGAGACCGAGGCTCTCGCAGCCGAGACGATCGAGGAGGCGGCAGAGTTTGTCGCGCCACGCGCGAAAGGCCAACGCGAGATCGCGGTGCGGCACGAGGAACCCGAGGCGCTGTCGGACGCCAAAGTGCTCGCGCTCTACGAGCCTGGCTCCTACGAGCTCGTGCCGCATGACACGATGCGACGCTTCATCGCTGAGCGTCTCACGCTGTCGAAGCGGACCATTCCGCACTTCTATCTCGCCATCGACTGCGACATCGATGCGTTGCTCGCTGCCCGCGCACGAATGAACGGTCTTGCCCCGCAAGAGGGCCCGCGAGCCTTCAAGCTCTCCCTCAACGACTTCATCATCAAAGCGCTCGCCATGGCGCTGCAATCGGTGCCCGGCGCCAACGCCACATGGACGGAAGGGGGGCTGCTCCGACACCGCGCCTCCGACATCGCAGTGGCAGTTGCGCTCGAAGGGGGCGGACTGTTCACGCCCATCATCCGCAACGCCGAGGTCAAGAGCCTGTCAGAGATCTCTAACGAAATGAAGGACTTGGCTGCCCGGGCCAGATCGAAGCGCCTCGCGCCGCACGAATATCAGGGAGGCGTCACTGCCATCTCCAATCTCGGCATGTACGGCATCGACCGCTTCGATGCGGTGATCAACCCGCCGCAATCGAGCATCCTCGCCGTCGGCCGCGCCGAGAAGCGCCCCGTGGTCAAGGACGATGCTCTCAAGATCGCGACCATGATGAGCGTGACGCTCTCGGTCGATCATCGCGTGATCGACGGCGCCCTCGGCGCCGAGCTGCTCGCCGCCTTCAAGGCCTTCATCGAAGACCCGGTCACCATGCTCGTTTAGGAAGGGCCATGCAAAGGCCTTACGGTAGGCTCGTCTTGGCGCTCGTCGCCGCAGGGGCGCTCTCGTTTCTGGCGGGATTCGCGGTTACCAAGACCGTCGGCAACATTCCATGTCGGGGAGAAGGACTCGCCTGCAATATCGATGCGGCGGTGGGCGCCTATGGCGTGATCATCGCCGCTGTGCTCGGGCCCATCATCTATGGCGTCACGCTTTTGGTGGCGCGGAACCGCATCGCACTTGGCGGAGCGCTCGCGGTGCTGCTCGTGCCCATCATCGGCTTCTACCTGCTCGCCATGTCCGACCATTGGCGCTATGTCGGTTTCTATCCCTATGCAGATTTCCGTACCTTCCTCGTGATGACGCTGCCGCCGGCTTTGACCGTCATCGTTCAATGGCTCATTTTGAGGATCACCGTCGGGCCAAAGAGACCCGAAGGTGACGATTGCCTTCCCGGCAAGACGCGCGGGAAGGATAATTCCGAGAGCGGAGCGGTCCCTTTTCCCACCGAATGAGTTCCTAGTACATGAGCCAGACGAATTTAGACCTCGCCGTGATTGGCTCGGGTCCCGGCGGCTATGTCGCCGCGATCCGCGCCGCCCAGCTCGGCATGAAGACCGCGATCATCGAGCGCGAGCATCTCGGCGGCATCTGCCTCAATTGGGGATGCATCCCGACCAAGGCTCTGCTCCGCACCTCCGAGCTCTATCAGGCGATGCGTCGCGCGCCCGAGTTCGGTCTCGCCGCCGACAATGTCCGCTTCGACATCGCCGCCGTGGTCGAGCGGAGCCGCAAGGTGGCGGAGCGCCTGTCGAACGGCGTCGGCTATCTCATGCGCAAGAACAAGATCGAGGTGATCAAGGGAACCGCGCGACTTGCGGGCGAGGGGCGGATGGCCGTGACCGGAGCGGGCGGCGAGGCGCTCCACGACATCGCGGCGAAGCACATCATCGTCGCGACCGGCGCGCGGGCGCGCACGCTTCCTGGGCTCGAGCCGGATGGCAGACTGATCTGGACCTACAGGGAGGCGATGGTCCCGCCGAGCTTCCCCAAGTCTCTGCTGATCGTGGGCTCCGGCGCGATCGGTATCGAGTTCGCAAGCTTCTACCACTCGCTCGGCGCGAAGGTCACCGTGGTCGAGGTGCTCGACCGCATTCTCCCCGTCGAGGACGCCGAGATCTCCGGCCTCGCACGCAAGGCGTTCGCGCGGCAAGGCATCGTCGTTCACACCGAAACACATGTCGAGCGGCTGATCAGTGATGCCGACAGCGTGTCCGCGCGCCTGCGCAAGCGCGACGGCGACATCGAGGAGATCACCGCGAGCCGCGCCATCCTCGCCATCGGCATCACGGGCAACGTCGAAGGGATTGGCCTCGAGGAGCAAGGAGTGAGGATCGACAAGGGACATATCGTCGTCGACGAATGGTGCCGGACGGGAGTGCCTGGACTTTACGCCATCGGCGACGTGGTGGGTCCGCCGTGGCTCGCGCATAAGGCAAGCCACGAGGGCATCATCTGCGCGGAGAAGATCGCTGGTGTCGAGGGCGTCCATCCGCTCGACAAGACCAACATCCCGGGCTGCACCTATAGTTCGCCGCAGATCGCAAGTGTCGGGCTGACCGAGGAGGCGGCACTGACAGCCGGCCATGAGCTCAAGATCGGCCGCTTCCCTTATCTCGCCAACGGCAAGGCTATCGCTCTCGGCGAGACGGAAGGGATGGTGAAGACCATTTTCGATGCCAAGAGCGGAGCGCTGCTCGGCGCGCACTTGATCGGCGCCGAGGCGACCGAGCTGATCCAGGGCTTCGCCATCGCGAGGACGCTCGAGACCACCGAGGCCGAGCTGATGGCGACCATCTTCCCTCATCCGACACTGTCGGAGATGATGGGCGAATCGGTGCTCGACGCCTACGGCCGCGCGCTTCACATCTGATCCTCCTGGCCAGGGGAAGGTCGAGCCCGAGAACTAGGGGAGCAACATCATGAGCCTTATTATCTTTCTTGTGGTCGGCCTGATCGCCGGCGCGCTTGCGTCCTGGATCCTCGGCCGCCAGCAGGACCTTTTGGTCAATCTCCTGATCGGCATCATCGGCGCGGTGGTGGGCGGTTTACTGGCCGGTCTGCTCGGACTCGGCGCCTACAACCTGATCGGCGAGATCATCATCGCCACGGTCGGCGCCATCATCTGCATCCTCGTCTGGCAGCGGATGCGATAGGGGCTTCGCCACTGGCGGATGCGATAGGGGCTTCGCCACTGTAACTGTCGTCAAGACGGCCTATATGCATCGGCAGCGCGCCTTGCTGCGGCGGGCGCTTTGATGCGAACCGGGAGGTCTCGATGAACGACGCGCAAACTTTGTTGTCCATGCCGGGAGTCGGTTTCGTCGGCATGCTGGTCATCGGCGTCATCGCCGGCTATATCGCCGAGAAGGCCACGGGGAGCGATCACGGTCTCCTCACCAATCTGCTGGTCGGTATCGCCGGCTCCTTCGTCGGCGGCACGCTTGCCAATCTCTTGCACGTCGAGTTTTACGGTTGGCTCGGCAATTTGATTGTGGCGTCGGTCGGCGCAATTCTCGTGTTGTGGGTTTGGCGGCGTCTCAGGGATCGCCAGCCAGCAAGCCAATAGGGTTCGATGGTCGTCGTAATCGGTCAGGCAGAAATCAAGGCGCGGCCGCGCCATCCGGAGAAGGCGCGGCTGCCCGACACGCCTGTCCTGCCGAAGCCGCCCTGGATCCGCGTCAAGGCGCCCGGCGCACATGAGTTCGATGCGACGCGTGCTGTGTTGCGCTCGCACCGCCTCGTCACAGTGTGCGAGGAGGCGGCGTGTCCCAATATCGGCGAGTGCTGGGGGAAGCGCCATGCCACGTTCATGATCATGGGCGACACCTGCACGCGCGCTTGCGCCTTCTGCAATGTCAGGACGGGCAAGCCCGGTGCTCTCGATGCGGGTGAGCCGGCCCGCGTGGCGGCCGCCGTCGCGGCACTCGGTCTCGCTCATGTCGTGGTGACCTCGGTCGATCGCGACGATCTTGCCGACGGCGGCGCCGCTCATTTCGCGGCGACGATCAGCGCCATTCGCCAGGCGTGCCCCACGGCCTCGATCGAGGTGCTCACCCCGGACTTCCTTCGCAAAGAGGGCGCGATCGAAGTCGTCGTCGATGCGAAGCCCGACGTGTTCAACCACAATATCGAGACGGTGCCATCGCTCTACCGGCGCATTCGTCCGGGGGCTGACTATTGCGTTTCGCTCAATCTGTTGAAGCGTGCCAAGGCGCTCGATCCCCGGTTATTCACCAAGTCCGGCATCATGGTGGGCTTCGGGGAGGAAGCGGCGGAGGTGCATCAGGTGATGGACGATCTCCGCGAAGCCACTGTCGATTTCCTCACCATCGGCCAATATTTGCAGCCGACGCGGAAACATGCCGCGGTTCACCGCTTCGTCACGCCGGAGGAGTTCGACGCCCATAAGCGCATCGCGGAGGCAAAAGGCTTCCTGCTCGTCGCATCAAGCCCTCTGACCCGCTCATCGCACCATGCGGGCGAGGACTTCGCCCGGCTTAAAGCGGCCCGGCTTGGCTTTTAGGACACCCCGCATATCGGCCATGCATGTCTTCGAGACCAAGCACCGCGTCACCCATTCGGCTGACGACATGTTCGCGCTCGTCGCGCACATCGAGGACTACCCCAAGTTCCTCCCGCTTTGCGAGGCGCTCAGCGTCAAGCGCCGCGAGCAGGGTGAGACGGGCGAGGTTCTGATCGCCACCATGACGGTCGGCTACAAGCTCATCCGCGAGAGCTTCACCACGCGCGTTGAGCTTGACCGGCGAGCACGCTCGATCCTCGTCGAATATCTAGACGGGCCCTTCTCCCATCTCGAAAATCGTTGGCAATTCAAGCCATTAGTCGATGGGAGTTGCGAGATCTCCTTCTACATCGCCTACAGTTTCCGCTCGCGGCTGTTCGAGCGGTTGGTCGGGGGACTCTTCAACAAGGCCGTGCAGAAATATACCCATGCCTTCGAGGCCCGGGCCGATGCGGTCTATGGACGACAACGGCGAGCGCTCGCTTCACAGCAATGAGCCGAGAAGCAGAAGCGTGCGCTCGACGCTCCGTTTCCTGATTTCGGCCCGCCCCAGATCGCCGAACAGTACCATTTCGTGAGTGACCGGCGCGTTGCGCCGCGCGGCTGCGAAATGCACGAGACCAACGGGCTTCTCGGGCGTGGCGCCATCTGGCCCGGCGACCCCGGTAACGGCGACGGCGAGGCTCGCCTGCGAGTGGGTGAGCGCGCCACCCGCCATGGCGCGCGCCACGTCCTCACTTACCGCCCCGTGCCTCTCGATGAGCCAATAGGGCACGCCGAGCATCTCACTCTTCGCGGTGTTGGCATAAGTCACGAAGCCCCGCTCGAACACGTCGGACGAACCGGGGATTGCGGTCAGCGTCGCCGCGACGAGGCCGCCGGTGCAGGATTCGGCGGTGACGATGGTCTCGCCGCGCAAGCGACAGGCCTCGAGCAACTCCACCGCTTGGGCAATCAGGCGCTCATCGATGTCGATAGCAAGGCTCATGGCAGGTTCACCGTTGCTGTCGCCATCGCCGCGATGCCTTCGCCCCTGCCGATGAAGCCGAGGCCCTCATTGGTCGTCGCCTTGATGCTGACCTGGGAGACATCGAGCCCGAGCATGCCGGCGATCGCCGCACGCATCGGGTCCCGATAAGGGCCGATGCGCGGTGCCTCGCAGATCAGCGTCACGTCCACATGCACGATCTCACCGCCCCGCTCGCGCAGCAAAGAGGCGGCATGTTTGACGAATAGCTCAGAGGCGGCGCCGCGCCAGCGCGCGTCGGAAGGCGGGAAGTGCACGCCGATATCGCCCTCGGCGATCACCCCGAGCAGGGCGTCGGTCAAGGCATGAAGCGCAACATCGGCATCGCTATGGCCGCTTAGCTTTCTCGTATGGGGGATCTTCACGCCGCACAGGATCACCGCGTCGCCCGCGCCGAAGCCATGCACGTCATAGCCGGTCGCGACACGGATTGTGCCGGCTGGACGAGAGCCCTCGCTTCGCAACATCTCGTCAGCCATGCGAAGATCCTCTGCCGTTGTGAGCTTCCGGTTCTCCTCCGAGCCTTCGACCAAGGCAACATCGAGCTCGAACCATTCGGCAACGCCCGCATCGTCGGTAAACTCGCGACTTGCCTCTGTCGAGGCGGCGCGGTGCGCGGCGAGGATCGCCTCGAAACGAAACCCTTGAGGAGTCTGCGCGCGAAACAGCTGATGGCGCTCCACCGTACCGGTAATACGCCCACCGCTTGTTCGCTTGAGCGTGTCGGTGACGGGAAGGCAGGGGAGGGCACCTTCATGCGTCTTGAGACTGTCGATGACGCGCGCGATAAGGGCTGCATCGACGAATGGCCTCGCCGCGTCGTGGATCAGAACCGAGGAGGGCGCCTCCTTGGCCAGCGCCTCGAGCCCTGCGCGCACCGAGTCTTGCCGTCGCGCGCCCCCCGTGACGACCGGGCGCAGCCGCGTGGCGAAAGGCCGACTCGCGGTCTCGTAGAACGCCATGTCATCGGGGTGAATGACGACGAGGACGTCATCAACGCGCGGATGCGATGCAAATGCGCTAATGGTGCGCTGAAGCATCGGAACCCCGCCAATCGAGCAATATTGCTTCGGCCGGCCTCGTTCGCTTGCGGCGCGGGCACCTCGACCCGCCGCCACGACTAGCGCCGCCACGCTCACAGCCAAGTCCCCCTGAACCTGCTTACACCTTGAAAAATAAAAATGTTGCACTGCGGCAAAACTGGTGTTGCTCCCACAAAAAATCCCTCGTATGGTGCCCAATTATAGATCATAGGGACAGCTTGCATAAAAATTGTGCAACAACCCTGGTCTGACAAGAGGGGCGGCAGCAAGGATATACCGCTTGAGCGGCTCAACCAAAAAGACGAATGCTCGCCGGCATGCTGAGCCCGCGCCAATCGAGGCCGACGCCTTGCTCAGCGCTTTGCCCCATCCTCTCCTGGTTATCGGCGGGGGGCTCCGGATCGACTACGCCAATACCGCAGCGGAAGATTTCTTTCAGATGAGCGCTGGCGTGCTCTGCCGGCGCCTCCTCACCGACGTCGTGGCCTTCGGTTCTCCTCTCATCGCTCTCGTCGAGCAGGTGCAGCGAAACGGAACCACGGTCAACGAATATGCCGTCGATCTCGGCTCGTTCCGGTTCGAGGCGCCGAAGCTGGTCGATCTCTACGGCGGACCTCTGCCGGAAATGCCCGGACGGGTTCTGATCATGCTTCAACAACGCAGTATGGCTCAGATGATCGAGCGTCAGCTCACCCATCGCGGCGCCGCGCGCTCGGTGTCCGGCCTTGCCGCCGTTCTCGCTCACGAGATCAAGAACCCACTTTCTGGGATCAGAGGCGCGGCGCAGCTCCTCGAGAGCGAGCGCACCGACAGCGACCGCACGCTGACCCAACTTATCTGCGCCGAGTCAGATCGCATCTGCAAGCTGGTCGACCGCATGGAGATCTTCGGGGACGAGCGTCCGCTTCAGCGCGAGCCGGTCAACATCCATGACGTGCTCGACCATGTAAAGCAAATCGCAAGCACCGGCTTCGCCCGCCAAATCAAGATCGTCGAGAATTACGATCCCTCTCTGCCGCCGGTGCCAGGGAGCAGGGACAAGCTGATCCAGGTGTTTCTCAATCTCGTCAAGAACGCCGCCGAGGCGATCGGCGAGGAGAGGGCAGATGGGCAGATCACGCTCGTGACCTCGTTCCGGCCGGGGGTCAGGCTCTCGGTTCCGGGCAGCAAGGCGCGGGTCAGCCTGCCGCTCGAGATCGCGGTCGAGGACAATGGCTCGGGCGTGCCGGCCGATCTCATGCAGCATCTCTTCGACCCCTTCGTCACCACCAAGCCGTCCGGCACCGGTCTCGGCTTGGCCCTCGTCGCCAAGATCATCGGCGACCATGGCGGCATCATCGAGTGCGACTCGCGGCCGCGCTGCACGGTATTTCGCGCGCTGATGCCGATGGCCGAGAGCGATACGATGCAGAGCGCGCGGACCTGAGGCGATGGGCAAAGGCAACATCCTCATCGCCGACGACGACGCAGCGATCCGCACGGTGCTGAATCAGGCGCTCGCTCGCGCCGGCTATGCGCCCCGCGCGACGGGCAATGCCGCGACGCTCTGGCGCTGGATCAGCCAAGGGGAGGGCGATCTCGTCATCACCGATGTGCTGATGCCCGATGAGAGCGCCTTCGATCTCATCCCGCGGGTGAAGAAGCTCAGGCCAGACCTCCCGATCATAGTGATGAGCGCGCAGAATACCTTCATGACCGCGATCACCGCGGCCGAACGGGGGGCTTACGAATATCTGCCCAAACCCTTCGACCTCAACGAACTGGTCGCCGTGGTCGGCCGGGCTCTGGCCGAGCCGCGCAAGCGAGCCCAGCGACTCTCGGCAGCGGAGACCAATGAAGGCCTGCCGCTGATCGGCCGCTGTCCCGCAATGCAGGACATCTACCGCGTGCTCGCCCGCCTCACGCAGACGGACCTGACCGTGATGATCACCGGCGAGTCCGGCACTGGCAAAGAGCTCGTGGCGCGCGCTCTGCATGAATACGGCAAGCGTCGCAACGGTCCGTTCGTGGCCATCAACATGGCGGCGATTCCGCGCGAGCTGATCGAGTCCGAGCTGTTCGGCCACGAGAAGGGCGCCTTCACCGGGGCGCAGAACCGCCATATCGGACGCTTCGAACAGTCCGAAGGCGGCACGCTCTTCCTCGATGAGATCGGCGACATGCCGATGGAAGCACAGACCCGCCTGCTCCGCGTGCTGCAGGAGGGTGAGTACACGACGGTCGGCGGCCGCACCCCGATCAGGACCAACGTCAGAATCATCGCCGCCACCAACCGCGACCTGCAGCAGCAAATCGATCAGGGCCTGTTCCGCGAGGATCTGTTCTACCGGCTGAACGTCGTGCCGCTCCGCCTGCCGCCCTTGCGCGAACGGCTCGAGGACATCCCCGATCTCGTGCGCCACTTCTTGGCGATCGCCGAGAAGGAGGGACTGCCGTCCAAGAGCTTCGAGCCTGCGGCGATCGAGAGGCTCAAACGCTACCACTGGCCGGGAAATATCCGCGAGCTGGAGAACCTGGTGCGCCGCCTCTCGGCGATCTACGCGCAGGACATCGTCACCGTCGAGATGGTCGAGAACGAGTTGGCGAGCGCCGCCCGTGCGCCCTTCACCGACACGGCCGAGCCATCGGCCGATCTCTCCGACTCGGTCGAGCGCTTCCTCTCGGACTACTTCATGAGTTTTGGCCAGGAGCTTCCGCCGTCTGGCCTCTATACCCGCATCCTGCGCAAGGTTGAGTTCCCCCTGATCACTGCGGCTCTTGCCGCGACCCGCGGTAATCAGATCCGGGCTGCCGACCTCCTGGGGCTCAATCGCAATACGCTGCGCAAGAAAATCCGCGACCTCGGCATCAAGGTGATCAGGACTCCGGGCACCTGACGGGGGATCAGTCCAACGACTGGCTAAAGTTTCGCCAAAATTTGACTCGCAGATCTTGCGGCGCGTCTAATCACTGAATACTGCGTGGAATCAATGCCTTGCCGAGATGGAGATACGTCCTCGCATCTCCGCCGCGAGTGCCCTAACTGTGTGCCGCTAGACACACTAGTCGCCAAAGCGCCACATTGTGATTTTATTGCATCAGACTAAGCCTGATGCTCCCAACAAGAAGAACTGGCAACGGACCCGGCCTTAGGTCACACGGCAGAGCAGGGGAAAGCGGTTGCGTAGCGTTTTCCAATCCTTGCCCAACGCGGCCCATCGTATGGCGTTTTGGCGCCGGCGCCGAGCCACGACCGAATCTGCGAACCAAGGCGAGAAGCGACCCGCAACCGTGACACCCGTCGCCCCACAGCGCGATCCCGTCCGCTCGCGCCGTCTGCCCTTCACGCTCGGCCTGATCACCATGGTGCTCTCGCTGTGCTCGGGCCTCGCCACCTACGCGATCCTGACCGGCCTCACCCCCATCGTGCCGACGCATCTTGTGGTCGTGGGCGTTCTGCTCATCAATCTCGTGCTCGTGCTCGCCATGTTGGGAATCATCGCCTGGCAGGTCGGCGCCCTTTGGCTCGCGCGACGGAGGCAGGTTGCCGGCGCGCAGCTCCATGCCCGTGTCGTCAGTCTGTTCAGCGTGATCGCCGTCGTCCCCGCCATCCTGCTCGCGGTCTTCGCCAGCGTGTCGCTCGACCGCGGTCTCGATCATTGGTTCTCGGTCCGCACCAAATCCATCATCCAGAATTCGATCGACGTCGCGACGGCCTATCTCCAGGAGCACGGTCAGGTTATCCGCACCGACACGCTCGGTATGGCCAAGGACATCGACGAGTCGGTCGATCTGGTGCGCTCCCAACCGCAGGGTTTCGGCACGTTCCTGAGCGCCCAGGCTTCGATCAGAGCTCTGCCCATGGCCTATCTCATCGACGGCGACGGCAGGGTGCTCGCCACTGCGGCGTCCATGCCCGAATTTCCCTATCGCCCGCCGCCGAAGGAGGCGATGGACCTCGCCAAGAAGGGACAGGTGATCGTGATCGCGCCGGGCCAGACCAGCCTCGTCGGCGCGATCAAGAGTCTCGACAATTTCAACGACACCTATCTCTATGTGATCCGGCCGGTGAACGCGCGCGTGCTGCAACAGCTGCGCGCGACGCGTGCCAATGTCGCCGAGTATCAACTGCTCGAGCAGCGCCGCGCCGGCGTGCAGGTTGCCTTCGGGCTCATGTATGTCGCGATTGCGCTCACCCTGCTGCTCTCGGCCATCTGGATTGGCATGTGGTTCGCCAATCGTCTCGTCGCCCCGATTCGCCAGCTGATGGGAGCGGCACAGGAGATCTCCGAAGGCAATCTCGGCGTCGAGGTCGACGTCAATCCGGCCGACGGCGATCTCGCCGTGCTCGGCTCGACCTTCAATACCATGGCGTCAGAGCTAAAGAGTCAGCGCGACGAGCTGGTCGGCGCCAACACCAAGCTCGATGAGCGCAGGCGCTTCATGGAGGCGGTGCTGTCCGGCGTGACGGCAGGCGTCGTCGGCGTCGATGCCGACAGCACGATCAGGTTGGTCAACCGCTCGGCCGAGACTCTGCTCGGCGCCAAGGAGGCGAGTCTGACCGGCAAGACGCTGGCCGAGGCGGTGCCTGAGTTCGGGCCGCTTCTCAAACGCGCGCAGAAGCAGGGGCGGCGCCTCGTCACCGAGCAGATCACGCTGAGGCGCCAGGGCTCGGAGCGCAATTTCGCCGTCCGCGTCACCAGCGAAGGGGCGGAGCAAGAGGGGCAAGGTCATGTGATCACCTTCGACGACATGACCGAGCTTGTCAGCGCGCAGAGAAGCACCGCTTGGGCCGACGTCGCGCGACGCATCGCTCATGAGATCAAGAATCCGCTGACGCCGATCCAGCTTTCGGCCGAGCGCATCCGCCGCAAATACGGCGACTCGATCACCAAGGACCGGGAGGTGTTCGAGCAGTGCACCGACACCATCATCCGCCAGGTGTCCGATATCGGGCGCATGGTCGACGAGTTCTCGGCCTTCGCCCGCATGCCGAAGCCGGTCATGGAGCGGAACGACGTGAGAGACATCGTGCGCGAGGCGGTGTTCCTGTTTCAGGTGAGCCGGCCCGAGATCGCCTTCGAGCTCGATCTCCCCGACAAGCCGGTGATGATGCGGTCCGACCGACGTCTACTCACCCAGGCCGTCACCAATCTCGTCAAGAACGCGAGCGAGGCGATCGACACGGCGGTCGAGGCCGATCCCACCCGCACTGGAACCGGCCATGTCGTGACCAAGGTGCGCGCCAAGGGCGATCGGGTGCAGATCACCGTGATTGACAATGGATGTGGGCTGCCCAAGGAGGATCGCCACCGTCTCGTTGAGCCCTACATGACCACTCGCACCAAGGGCACAGGACTCGGGCTGGCCATCGTTCAGCGCATTACCGAGCAGCATGGCGGAACGCTGCATCTTGCCGATGCGCCGAAGAAGAACGGGAAGATCGAAGGGGCCTCGGTGCGCCTTGACCTGCCGATGAATGATCAGGAGGAAGAGCGCGTCGAGGATGGAGGCGCTGACCAAGCGGCAGCCGCCCCCATCCAAGCCGTAAAGGCTGAGGCCGCTGAGGAGGAAGAGGGAGTAACCCATGGCGTCTGATATCCTCATCGTCGACGACGAGGCCGACATCAGGGAGTTGATCGGCGGGATTCTCGAGGACGAAGGTCACTCGACACGGCTTGCCAAGGACAGTGACGAGACGCTGAAGGCCATCGAGGAGCGGCGCCCCTCGCTCGTAATCCTCGATATCTGGCTGCAGGGCTCGAAGCTCGACGGGCTCGAGCTGCTCGATCGCATCAAGAAGGCTCACCCGGATCTGCCGGTCATCATCATCAGCGGCCACGGCAATATCGAGACGGCGGTGGCGGCGATCAAGCGTGGCGCCTACGACTATATCGAGAAGCCGTTCAAGGCCGATCGCCTCGTGCTGATCACGGCCCGCGCGCTCGAAGCGTCACGGCTCAAACGCGAGAACCGCGAGTTGCGCGAGCGGAGCAGCTATTCCTTCGAGATGATCGGCCGCTCGGTCGCCATCAATCAGTTGCGCCAGGCAATCGACAAGGTGGCTCCTACCAATAGCCGCGTTCTGATCACCGGGCCATCGGGCTGCGGCAAGGAGCTCGCGGCGCGGGTGATGCATGCCAAGTCTTCGCGCGCCGATGGACCCTTCGTGGTGCTGAACGCCGCGGCCATGGTTCCCGACCGCATGGAGCTCGAGCTGTTCGGCACCGAGGAGGGCGCTGGCTCTGGGCCGCGCAAGGTCGGCGCGCTCGAGGAGGCGCATAACGGCACGCTCTATATCGACGAGGTTGCCGACATGCCGCTCGAGACGCAGGCCAAGATCCTGCGCGTGCTGGTGGAGCAGCGCTTCCAGCGGCTAGGCGGCGGACCCAAGGTGCATGTCGACGTGCGCGTGGTCTCATCGACCAGCCACGATTTACAGAAGGAGATGTCGGCTGGCCGGCTGCGCGAGGACCTTTATCACCGCCTCAACGTGGTCCCGATCAAGGTGCCGGGGCTCTCGGAGCGACGTGAGGACGTGCCCGAGCTGGTGCGCTATTTCGTGCAGGCCATCTCCGTCGCCTCGGGGCTTCCGCCCCGGCGCATCGGCGAGGACGCCATGGCCGTGCTGCAATCTCACGATTGGCCCGGCAACGTGCGCCAGCTTCGTAACAACATCGAGCGGCTGATGATTCTCGTTGGCGGCGATCCTGATTCCATCATCACCGCCGATATGCTGCCGGAGGAGATCGTTTCCCCCGTCCCTTTATCGCCGAACGGGGCAGGGGGTGAGCATCTGATGTCGCTTCCGTTGCGTGACGCCCGGGAGATTTTCGAGCGGGAATACCTGCTTGCCCAGGTCAACCGATTCGGCGGCAACATCTCGCGCACGGCCGAGTTCGTCGGCATGGAACGCTCCGCGCTGCACCGCAAACTGCGCGCCCTGGGCGTCAATTCCAATGAAAGGAGCCCTGTCCTGCGTTA
>DATJZL010000102.1:0-11234 GCA_035499115.1 Methyloceanibacter sp.
CGTCGAGTTCCTCGATCCCATCCCGCCGGGCTTGCCGAAGGGCGAATTCATGAGCCGACTCACCTCCGCCATCGAGACCGCCTCGGACCGCCTTTTGGCCGAAGCAAGACCCAAGGAATCCGCCAGTATGCAAGGCGTTAACCTTTGAGTGCTTGACTGTCTGATGACGCGAGTTCTATCTTTGTTCCAGAGATTCGTAGCGAGTACTGTCTTGAAATCGTCAACAGTCGGCCCATCTGACAGTGCAAGTTCAGGGTTAATGGACGGGACCCCCATGTGGATGCGCAAAGTCGAAGCCCCGGAGTTTGACGAGTTCGGCCCGGCCGACGAGCCGGCTCTCGTCTGCTCGGAGGCTGCTTTCGCCCAGGCCTTCCACTATTGGCGCGGGGCCTCTGGGCGGCGCTATCTGCATAGCGTCTATAGCCTGATCGGCTGCCCTGCTTTGCCGCGCGCGAACTACATCCTCGTCCGCCGCTACGACGACGGGCGGCGCGTGGCGCTCGCCTTCGGCCAGACCAAGGATGACGCCGTCTCCCTCAATCTCGCTCATCTCCGCCATGAGGGCGCCAAGATCGGCGCCAACGAGGTGCATATCCACCTCTTGGCCGAGAACATCGACGACCGTGCTCTGGTCGAGGCCGACCTCACCGCCGCTCACATGCGCCGGCTTCAGGCCAACGCCGCTTAATTAGCCTCATCTATCGGACGTCATTCCCGCGAAAGCGGGAATCCTGTAACCACCGTCCTCGCCAATTTGCGACGTCGGGAATACTGGATCGCACGGTGAAGCCGGGCGACGACAAACGGAGTGTGGAAAAAGGCTATCGCCGCGAGAGCTGCTCGAGCCTCTGCTGCATGGCAGAGAGTTCGGCCTTGAGCGTGGCGATCTCGTCGTCTGACTTGGCCGAGGCTGCCGGCGTCTCGCCATGTTGTGCGTCCGCCTCGCCATGAGCATTCGTCTCCTCGCTGCCGCCTTTGGCAAAGGGAGTGAACAGGCCGAGCGCCTTTTCGAACGTCGCGAAATTCTTGCGCACCTGCTCCTGCATCGCCTCGAAGGCGGCGGTGCCGAAGGCATGGGCGAAACGGCGCCGATATTGCTCCTGCTGGCGGGTGAGCGAATCGAGGCTGAACTCGAGGTAGCTCGGCACAAGCTTCTGCATCGAGTCGCCGTAGAAGCGGATGAGCTGGCGCAAAAAGCCGATGGGAAGGAGGTTGGTGCCCCGGCTTTCCTGCTCGACGATGATCTGGGTCAGGACAGAATGGGTGAGGTCTTCCCCGGTTTTGGCGTCGTAGACGACAAAGTCTCGCTCGCCGCGCACCATTTCCGCGAGGTCCTCGAGCGTCACATAGGTGCTCGTATCGGTATTGTAGAGCCTGCGGTTGGCGTATTTCTTGATGATGACCGGCCGGGTCTCCTGGTCCGCGTCCCTTGCCACGTCTCTTGCGCTCCTACGCCTTGGGGCCCTGACCCAAGATTACTTTATACCGCACCTGCGAGATCAGTAGCACGTTCTTTGTGCGCAGCACCAGAGGCTTTGCCGCACCCTTAACGGGTTCCAAACCTGGGCTTCCATAGTGGGAATCACTACGTTATGACCTTGGCTCCCTTGCGGTGGTGGAGATGGGTATGAAAGACGAGGATATTGTCATCGTCAGCGCGGCGCGGACGCCGGTTGGCTCGTTCAACGGCGCGCTGTCGACCCTGACCGCGCATGCGCTCGGCGAGATCGCCATCAAGGCGGCGCTCAATCGGGCGGGCGTGGCCCCTGCCGATGTCGACGAAGTGATCATGGGCCAGGTACTGACGGCGGTCCAGGGCCAGAACCCGGCGCGTCAGGCCGCCGTCGCCGCCGGCATCCCGGTGGAAGCGACCGCCTTCGGCCTGAACCAGGTGTGCGGCTCGGGCCTCCGCGCCGTCGCTCTCGGCGCGCAGCAAATTGCGACCGGCGATGCCGACATCGTGGTCGCCGGCGGCCAGGAGAGCATGAGCCTTTCGCCCCACTGCGCGCATCTCCGCACCGGACAGAAGATGGGCGCGATGGAGTTCATCGACTCGATGATCAAGGACGGCCTGTGGGATGCCTTCAACGGCTATCACATGGGCAACACGGCGGAGAACGTCGCCCGCCAGTGGCAGATCACGCGCGAGGAGCAGGACAAGTTCGCCACTGCCTCGCAAAACAAGGCCGAGGCCGCCAGGAAGGCCGGCAAATTCAAGGACGAGATCGCCCCCGTCACGGTGAAGACGCGCAAGGGCGAGACCGTCGTTGCCGACGACGAATATATCCGCGAGGGCGCCAAGGTCGAGGACGCGGCGAAGCTCAGGCCCGCCTTCGACAAGGAAGGCACCGTCACCGCGGCCAACGCCTCTGGCATCAATGACGGCGCCGCCGCTCTCGTGCTGATGTCCGCCAAGGAAGCCAAGAAGCGAAAGCTCAAACCTCTGGCCCGCATCGCCTCGTGGGCGACGGCAGGCGTCGATCCCAAAGTCATGGGCTCGGGCCCCATCCCCGCCTCGCGCAAGGCGCTTGAGAAGGCCGGCTGGAAGCCCAAGGACCTCGACCTGATCGAGGCCAACGAGGCCTTCGCCGCTCAGGCCCTTGCCGTCAACAAGGATATGGGCTGGGACACGAGCAAGGTGAACGTCAATGGCGGCGCTATTGCCATCGGCCACCCGATCGGCGCCTCGGGCGCGCGTATCCTTACGACCCTGCTGCACGAGATGCAGAAGCGCGACGCCAAGAAGGGCCTCGCCACGCTGTGCATTGGCGGCGGTATGGGCATCGCCATGTGCGTCGAGCGGGAGTGATCGCCTTACAAGTCCCATTCCCGCGACAGCGGGAATCAAGTAGCCACCAGTCTGAGTTTTCTTGACGAGGTCTTGGATTACTGGATTGCCCGGTGAAGCCGGGCAATGACAACAAGTGTCGAAGCAAGCGCCAAAGAAGCGCTTCTAAGGGAGGAAGGCATGGGAAGGGTGGCTTTGGTCACGGGCGGGACGCGTGGCATCGGCGCGGCCGTCGCGAAGGGTCTGAAGAAGGCGGGCTTTAACGTCGCGGCCAACTATCACGGCAATGACGACGCGGCGAAGGCCTTCAAGAAGGAGACCAAAATTCCGGTCTTCAAGTGGGACGTCACCGACTATCTCGCCTGCGAGCAGGGCGTCATCAATGTCGAGAACGAGGTCGGTCCGGTCGAGGTGCTGGTCAACAATGCCGGCATCAGCCGCGACGCCATGCTGCAGAAGATGACCCATGAGCAATGGGAGCAGGTCATCCGCACCAATCTCGATTCGCTGTTCAACATGACGCGCCCGGTGATCAACGGCATGCGCGAGCGGAGCTTCGGCCGCATCATCAACATCTCCTCGATCAACGGGCAGAAGGGCCAGCTGGGCTTGACCAATTATTGCTCGGCCAAGGCGGGCGTGATCGGCTTCACCCGCGCGCTCGCTCTCGAAAGCGCACGCAAAGGGGTCACCGTGAACGCGATCGCGCCGGGCTACATCAAGACCGACCTGCTGGCCGGCGTCTCCGACGAGGTGATGAAGTCGATCGTCGGTCAGATCCCGGTGGGACGGCTCGGCGAGGCCGACGAGGTCGCGCGCTGCGTCGTGTTCCTCGCCGCCGACGAGGCGGCCTGGATCACCGGCTCGACGCTCACCATCAACGGCGGCCAGTTCATGGATTAGCGCTAGGGTTCGAAGCCTTCCGGGGCGTGCTCGAATCCTGCAAAGTCGAAGCCGGGCGCCACCGTGCAGCCCAGCAGCGTCCAGGCACCGACGCTGCGCGCTGATTGCCAGGCGCCGGCCGGCACGAGCCCTTGCGGGTGCTCGCCGGCAAGGAGGTTCGCTCCAAGTCGGTATTCGTGGCGCATTTCCCCGTCTCTGACCTCGAGTAGAAGCGGCGCTCCGCCATGCCAGTGCCAAAGCTCGGCGGCGTCGACCCGATGCCAGCGCGACACCTCGCCGGCCTTCAGGAGATAGAGGATGGCAGTCGAATGCGCGCGGCCCTTGTGACCCGGCTCATCCCGGAAGGTCTCGCGAAACCAGCCGCCCTCAGGGTGGGGTTTAAGCCCGAGATGCGCGATTACTTCGTCTGCCGTCAGCGCTTCGCTGGTCATTTTTTTCGACCTTCACCTTCATGTCTCCTCTCCCCCAGGGGAGAAATCAGAACCGGTCCTTGCGCTTGCGAATCTCGCCGAAGATCTCGAACGCCTCCCGCCCTTCCATGCCAAGACGCTTCTGGATAGCCGGGCTCGACGGCCTGAGGAAGGGATTGGTGGCAAGCTCCTGGCCGATCGTCGAGGGCAGAGTCGCCTCTCCCTTCTCGGTGAGCGCCGCAGCCTCCGCCGCGCGTGCCCTGAGCGCGTCGTTCTCGGGCTCGATGGTCAGTGCGAATTGGCAGTTCTTGTCGGTATATTCATGCCCGCAATAGAGCTTGGTCTCGGGCGGCAACTTGGCGAGCTTCGACAGCGACGACCACATCGTCTTGGCATCGCCCTCGAGCAGCTTGCCGCAGCCGACCGAGAACAGCGTGTCACCGACAAAGACGATGCCGTCGTCGGGAAAGAAATAGCTGATATGACCCTTGGTGTGGCCGGGCGTCTCGATCACTTTGGCCTTGGCGCCGCCGATTTCGACCATGTCCCCCTCCTTCACCTCGACGTCGAGCGCGGGGATAGATCCCGCCTCCTTGGCCGGGCCCACGATGGTGCAGCCGGTCATGCGCTTGATGATGGTGTTACCGGCGGTGTGGTCGTGGTGATGATGGGTGACGAGGATATGGGTCAGCGTCCAGCCCTTGTCGTGCAGCGCGGCGAGCAGTTCCTCCGCGTCAGGCGCATCGATCGCGGCGGTCGCCTCGGTCTTGGGGTCGTGGATCAGGACGCCAAAATTGTCGCTGCGGGTCGGAAATTGGTGAATTTGCAATTGGCCCATCTGACGTTTCCAATGGTCTTTCTTGCTTTCGGCGCGGACCCTAACATCTCCTGGCGGGAGACTGAAATGGAGCCACGAGGAAGTTCGCGAACGAACTCTAAACGCCCCAACGCGACAATTCGCTGATGCAGCTCGACGTCATCGACCTCAAAGACTTCTACGCCCGCCCGCTCGGGCTCGTGGTGCGGAGCCTGCTCTCGCCCCGCATCAGGGCGCGTTGGAGCGAGGTGAAGGGCATGCGCGTGTTCGGCCTCGGCTTCGCCACGCCCTATCTTGCGCCCTTCAGGGGCGAGGCCTCGGTGCTCGGCGCGCTGATGCCGGCTGAGCTCGGCGCCGTGCCGTGGCCGGAGCAAGGGCAGTCGGTGAGCACGCTCGTCGAGGAGACCGAGCTTCCGCTCGACGACGAGAGCGCCGACCGCATCCTGCTCGTCCATATGCTCGAATGGTCGGAGAAGTCGCGCGCGCTGCTCCGTGAGCTCTGGCGCGTGCTCGCGCCGAATGGCCGGCTCCTGCTCGTGGTTCCCAACCGAAGGGGCTTATGGGCCCGCGTCGATACCACGCCGTTCGGCTATGGCAGCCCGTTCAGCCGCTCGCAGCTCACCAAGCTGCTCAAGGAGGCTCTGTTCTCGCCCGAGGAGTGGGAATACGCGCTCTACATGCCGCCGTTCAATTGGGCCGTTCTGCTCCGATGGCCTCTGTTCTGGGAGCGGCTAGGCCTCGTGCTGTGGCCCGCCTTCTCGGGCGTGATCCTGGTCGAGGCGACCAAGCAGGTCTATGCCGCGATGCCGGCGCGTGCCACCGAGCGCAAGGTCAAACGCCGCATCGTCCCCGTGCCGGCGGGGATTACGCCGCAATCGCCCCATCCCTCCCCTTGATGGGGAGGGTGGCTCGACCTCTTGGCCGAGCCGGGTGGGGTGAAGATTCCAGAGAGTTATAAATTGGCGAGACCGTCCCCCCACCCCGCCGCCGCTCTGCGGCGTTGGACCTCCCCACAAGGGGGAGGTATGAGGCTGCGGTAAGCGGCAGCCGCCCTACCGCGACAAGAGGAACACCGCCTGCTCGCCGAATAGGTTCTGGGCGAACAGCGGCATGGCGACGCCGAGCTTTCGCCCATAGGCGTTGAGCGCGACGGCACGCTCGATCTTGGCACCGGCATCGCGGCAGAGATCGACGAAGTCGTTGATGGTGCAGAGATGGATGTTGGGCGTGTCGTACCAGCGGTCGGGCAGGTACTCGGTGCGTGGCATGTGGCCTCCGAACAGGAGCTTCGTCCGCACCCGCCAATGGCCGAAATTGGGGAATGACACGATCACGCGCTTGCCGATGCGGAGCAGCTGCTCGAGCACGTGGCGCGGCGAATAGGTCGCCTGGATGGTCTGCGATAGGATCGCATAATCGAAGGCGTGATCGGGGTAATAGACGAGGTCGGTGTCGGCGTCCCCCTGGATCACCGAGAGACCCTTCGCCACGCAATTATTCACGCCCGCTTGGCTGAGCTCGATGCCGCGGCCGTCGACGTCCCGCCGCGCGGCAAGCAGGCGGAGCAGCGTGCCGTCGCCGCAACCGATATCGAGCACGCGCGAGCCGGGCGCCACCATCTCGGCGATGAGGAGCAGGTCGACGCGCGCGGTATCTGTCACCGCACGCACGGCATGAGACGGCACGTTGACGTTCATGGCAGCCATCCCTTCGGCTCCGCAATGCCGCGCTTCAGCGCCGCCGCGGCAAGGAAGCCGCGAATGGTGTCGAACAGCTCAGGCTGGTGCAGCAGAAAGGAGTCGTGGCCATTGTCGGTCTTGATCTCGACGAAGCTGACATTGGCGGCGACCGCGTTCAACGCGTGCACGATCTCGCGGCTTTCCTCGGTGGGGAACAGCCAGTCTGAGGTGAATGACACGAGACAAAAGCGCGTCTTGGTGTCGGCGAACGCGTTGGCGAGCACCCCGCCATGGTCGGCGGCGAGATCGAAATAGTCCATGGCCCGCGTGATGTAGAGATAGGAGTTCGCATCGAAGCGGTCGACAAAGCTCAAGCCTTGGTGGCGGAGATAGCTTTCCACCTGAAAGTCGGCATCGAATCCGAAGGTGACCTTGTCGCGGTCCTGGAGATTGCGGCCGAACTTGTTGTGGAGCGCGTCGTCGGACATGTAGGTGATGTGCGCGGCCATGCGCGCGACGGCCAAGCCTTTGCGCGGGCTCTTGCCCTCGTCGAGATAGCGGCCCTGACACCAGTCAGGATCGGCCATCACCGCTTGGCGGCCGACCTCGTGAAAAGCGATGTTCTGCGAGGAGTGGCGCGCGGCGCAGGCGATCGGCACCGCGGAGAACACGCGATCCTTATAGGTCGCGGCCCACTCCAGCACCTGCATGCCGCCCATCGAGCCGCCGAGTATGCACAGAACCTCGCCGACGCCGAGATGATCGAGCAGGCGCGCCTGCGCCCGGACCATGTCGGCCACGGTGATGACCGGGAAGTCCGGCCCGTAAGGGCGACCCGTCGCGGGATTGATCGAGCTCGGGCCGGTCGAGCCCATGCAGCCGCCAATGACGTTGGCGCACAGCACGAAATAGCGGTTGGTGTCGATCGGTTTGCCGGGGCCGACCATCGTGTCCCACCAGCCTGGCTTGCCGGTGACGGGATGCAGGTTTGCGGCATGCTGATCGCCGGTCAGAGCGTGACACACCAGCACGAGATTCGACTTGTCCTTATTCAGCTCGCCATAGGTCTGGTAGGCGATGCAGAAGGGCGCGAGCGAGGAGCCGCAGTCGAGGGGCAGGGCCTCGTCGAAGTGAACGATCTCGCTTTGCGGATTGGCGATCTGCGCCAGCCGCAAGGAATGATCGGTGAAAGCCTGCGCCGTCGTCGTCTCGCCCATGGTCTTCCAACAACTCCGCCCGGGGACCACCAGGGCTCCCGCATTCTACGTCGGGGTTAGCTAGGACCTTAGCAACGAAAGTCAATCTTTTCTTTGCTTTGGCCTAAGAAATGCCCCAAGAGAGGCGCCTTGCAACATCCCATCCGAGGAGTGCGCCAAGATGCCCGCCAAGCGTGGGCCGATCCCGCGTCAAGGCATTCTCGACATCGCGCCCTATGTGCCCGGCACGAGCGCGCTCCCTGGCGTTGCGCCGGTCATCAAGCTTTCCTCTAACGAGACGCCGTTCGGCCCCTCCCCGGCAGCTGTCGAGGCTTATCACGCCTCGGCGGCCTCGCTCTCGCGCTACCCCGACGGCTCGGCGCGCCCCGTGCGCGAGGCACTCGCCGAGCTTTATGGTCTTGATCCCACGCGCATCGTGTGCGGCGCAGGCTCCGACGAGCTTCTCAACCTGCTCGCGACCGCCTATCTCGGCCCCGGCGATGAGGCGATTTACAGCGAGCACGGCTTTCTCGTTTACAAGATCGCCATCCTCGCGCGCGACGCCACGCCTGTGGTCGCTCCGGAGACCGATCTCACCGCCGATGTCGATGCCATCCTCGCGCGGGTGACGCCGCTGACGCGCATCGTCTTCATCGCCAACCCCAACAACCCGACGGGCACCTATCTCCCCTTCGACGAGGTGAAGCGCTTGCGCGATGGTCTGCCCAAGCGCGTGCTGCTCGTTCTCGACGCGGCCTACGCCGAATATGTGCGGGCCAACGACTACGAGGCCGGCATCGAGCTCGTCGCCACCACCCACAACACGGTGATGACGCGCACCTTCTCCAAGATCTATGGACTTGCCTCGCTCCGGCTTGGCTGGGCGTATTGCCCGGCCGAGGTCGCTGCCGCGCTGAACCGCATCAGAGGGCCGTTCAACGTCTCCGGCCCGGCGATTGCCGCAGGGACCGCTGCGCTTCACGATCAGCGGCAGGTGCAGCGCGCGGCAGAGCATAACGTGACCTGGCGCGCCACCATGGCCGAGGCGCTCACCGAGCTTGGCCTTCGCGTCACCCCGAGCGCCGCGAATTTCCTTCTGCTGCACTTCCCCAAGGACAAGACCCATTCGGCGGAAGAGGCGGAAAAGTTCCTGCACGGCCGGCGCATCATCCTGCGGCGCGTCACCGAATATGGCTTCCCCAACGCGCTGCGCATGACCGTCGGCACCGAGGACGACAACCGCGCCGTGCTCGAAGGGCTGCGCGCGTTCATGCGAGCCGAAGGCTCGGATCGCAAATGACGAAGCCGCTGTTCGACACCCTCGCCATCATCGGGCCTGGCCTGATCGGCTCGTCCATCATGCGCGCCGCGCGCGCGCAAGGCGCCGTGCGAAGGATCGTGGCGAGCGCACGATCAGCCGAGACGCGGAAGCGCGTCGCCGAGCTTGGCATTGCCGACAAGGTCACGGAGACCAATAAGGAGGCGGTCGAAGGCGCCGACCTCGTCATCGTTTGCGTTCCGGTCGGCGTTTGCGGCGAAGTCGCCGAGGAAATCGGTCCGCATCTCGAGCCCGGCGCCATCGTGTCGGACGTGGGCTCGGTGAAGGGCTCGATCGTGCGCGACATGGGCCCGCATCTGCCGAACACCGTCCACTTCGTACCGGCGCATCCGGTGGCCGGCACCGAGCATTCGGGCCCCGATGCGGGTTTCGCCGAGCTGTTCGAGAACAGGTGGTGCATCCTCACGCCGCCGCAAGGGACCGACCCCAAAGCCGTCGAGAAGCTCGCCGCGTTTTGGAGTCTTCTTGGCGCCAATGTCGAGCGGATGACGCCGGACCATCACGACCTGGTGCTCGCCATCACCAGCCACCTGCCGCATCTGATCGCTTACACCATCGTCGGCACCGCCGACGAATTGCAGACGGTGACGCGCTCGGAAGTACTCAAATTCTCGGCCGGCGGCTTCCGCGACTTCACCCGAATCGCCGCCTCCGATCCCGTCATGTGGCGCGACATCTTCCTTGCCAACAAGGAGGGCGTCTTGGAGATGCTCGGGCGCTTCAACGAGGATGTCGCGGCGCTCACCAAGGCGATCAGGAAAGGTGACGGCGCGGCGCTCTACGACCATTTCACCCGCACCCGCGCTATCCGCCGCGGCATCATCGAGGCGGGCCAGGATACGCAGGCCCCCGATTTCGGCCGCCCCCACGGCCACGACGATTGACGCGCGAACATGGCTGAGCTGTGGGTGTTCGGTTACGGCTCGCTGATGTGGCGCCCCGGCTTCGCATTCGAAGAGCAGGCGCCGGCGCGGCTCATGGGCGCGCATCGCGCGCTGTGCGTCTATTCCGTCGTGCATCGCGGCACCCACGCCGAGCCTGGCCTGGTGCTCGGTCTCGATAAAGGCGGTGCTTGTCGCGGCGTCGCCTTCCGCGTGGTTGCCGGCGCGGAGGAAGAGACGCTTGCTTATTTGCGCGCGCGCGAGCAGGTGACCGACGTCTATGTCGAAGCCTCGCGACCGATCACGCTGCTCGATGGATCGAACCGCGGCTTTCGCGCCCTCTGTTATCTGGTCAGCCCCAACCACCCTCAATATGCGGGATCGCTCTCGCTCGAGCAGCAACTCCACATCGTCCGCAATGGCAAAGGCCAGGCGGGCGGCAACATCGAGTATGTGCTGAATACCGTGCGCCACCTGGAAAAAGCGGGCGTGCACGATCGCACGCTGTCCGCTCTCGCCGAGCGGCTCTTCGCCGACTAACCGGTTAGACGGATTTCGCCTCGTTCTCGTCGGCCACCTCGTCTTTGGCGAGCTCCGGCGCGCCGAAGAAATAGCCTTGCATATAGGCGACGCCGGCTCGCTCGAGAAGCTTGGCCGTCCGCTCGTCGCCCACCCATTCGCCCACGGTGACGATGCCGAAATTGCGTGCCAGGTCGATCAGCGTGCGCACGAACATCTCGTCCTCGGCATGGGTCGCGACGTTCTCGATGAACGAACCGTCGATCTTGACCATGTCGACGCCGAGAAGCCGAAGCGAGCGGAACGAGGTATAGCCGGCGCCGAAATCGTCGAGCGCCACGCGGCAGCCTAAGGCTTTGAGAGCACTGACGAATTTGACCGTCTCGGCGAGGTCTGAGATCGCCGCGGTCTCGGTGATCTCGATGGTCAAACGCTCGGTGAGCGCGCGCTCCTTGCCGGTGAAAGCCGCAAGGCTCGACAGCCATTGCGCATCGGTCGCCGTCGCCGCCGACACGTTGAGCGCGAGCTTGATCTTCGGGATCGAGCGCAACAGGTCTATGGCGAGCTCGATCACGCGATGGTCGATGAGCTTGGCGAGCCCGAACTGCTCGGCGATGTGGATGAACTCGCTCGCCGAGGCGATCGAGCCGTCGAGTCGCTTCATGCGCAGCAGGCATTCGTAAAGCTCGGGCTCGTGGCTGC
>DATJZL010000103.1:0-4344 GCA_035499115.1 Methyloceanibacter sp.
TAAAGCCCGGGACGCTGAAGGAATTCCGCATCGGCTTCGCGCCGCACGCGATGGAGGCGCACAAAGCGACTCTAACCAAACAGGGATTCACCGAGGCGCAGCTGCTTGAAGCAGGGCTTCTCGTCAAGCCTGACGACGGCAGGCCGAGCTACGATCGCTTCCGCAATCGGCTGACCATTCCCATCCTCGACGTCAAGTCGCGCGTGATCGGCTTCGGCGCGCGCGCTCTCGATCCCAACGCCGAGCCGAAATATCTGAACTCGCCCGAGACGAGGCTGTTCGACAAGGGCTCGACCGTCTTCAATTTCGCCCGCGCACGCAGAGCCGCCTTCGACAAAGGCGAGCTCGTCGTGGTCGAAGGCTATATGGACGTAATCGCTCTGCATCAGGCGGGGTTCGCCAATTCCGTCGCCACGCTCGGCACCGCCTTCACCGAGCGCCAGATGGAGCAGCTCTGGCTGCTCGCGCCCGAGCCCATCATCTGCTTCGACGGCGACAGGGCCGGCGAGGCTGCTGCCGCGCGCGCCATCGACCGCATGCTGCCGATGTTGCGTGAGGGTCATTCCTTCCGCTTCGCTTTCCTGCCCGAGGGGATGGATCCAGACGACCTCGTTCGCAGCCAGGGCGCGTCCGCGTTCACCCAATGCCTCAAGGGCGCGCGCCCGCTGATCGATGTGCTGTGGCTCCGCGAGCGCGCCGAGCAGCCGGTCGATACGCCTGAGCGCCGTGCCGCCTTCGAGGCGCGGCTCGACGCGCTTCTCGCTGAGATCGCCAACGCACGCGTGCGCGATCATTATCGACGCGAGGTGAGAAACAGGCTCTTCGCGCTTTGGCGCGAGAGGCCGTCGCCGCGTCAGGGCACAGCGAGCCGCTCATCGCGGGCCCTTGCCGTGCGGGTCCCGCCTAACAGCGCGGCGATGCCGCCGCCATCGCCGCGCGGCTTCGCCACCACCATCGCCCTCGCCCTCGTCAACCATCCCTCCCTGCTCGATCGCTTCGCTGACGAGATCGCGAGCCTCGAGATCAGGGACAAGCCACTTGCGGCGCTGCTCTCATTCGTCACCCGCGCCATCTTCGAGCGGGACGGCATTTCGCGCGAGCAACTGCTTGACGTGCTGGAAGCAAGCCCGCACGCCAAGCTCTTGGCCAGGCTCGCGCGCGAGAGTGCCTTCAAGCGCATTGCCTTCCTTCAGCCCGAGACGCCGCGGGAAGACGTTGAGGCGCAGTTCGCCGATCTCATCTTCCGTTTCCGCGCAGTTCCCGCGCTCTCCAAGGAGCTTGAGGAGGGCGCCGATCACCTGGCCGATCTTTCCGAGGCAGAGTTCGAGCGCTTCGCGACGCTGCAGCAGCAGGTGGCGAGCGTCGGCAATCAGCATGCTGGCGACGATGCCGGCGACCGCGACGCCGGCGAGAGGTTCAAGGACAAGATCGCCGAAGTCCTGCGCGAGAAGGGCACCTGGCGCCGCGGCCATCGCCCCCGGCAAAATATTCCTGACGCGTGAGGAAGCCCCTCAACCGGCCCCGTTCTTGCACTCGACTCCTGCCATGGACCAAGTCGAGGGCAAGAAATTCCTCGCGGCGAAGGGCTTAGCACCTTGACAGGCGTTAACGCCCTCGCCACCTCATCTGCAAGACGTGCAACCCACCGCGCGACCATTGATTCTGGGGCTGGACGCGCGCTGCATCGCGGGACAGAAGCCGTTTCCGGACCGCCGCGACGATTGATCGGACCCTCAAGCCCAATTGTTATGGGCATAGTCAAGCCGAAGTAACGGCACGTTTATAGTCTCTGTCGAGCCTTTAGGGGCGAAAAGAGTATAGGGAGTAGGACAGTCGAGCCAAAGCTGCCGCCAGTAGAAGAAATTCGGGCGGCAAGGCTGGCGCGAGGTCATGCTTAATTGACGATTAACGGTGGGCCGGTTAATCGCTTCTGTAATATGCGCTCGGGAGCAGCGCCATAGGGTAGAGAGGTGCGTTTGCCGCGCGAGGCCGCAGGCAGCGCCCAAGAACGCGGATTGCGCTTCGGAGTAACACGAGAATGGCAACAAAGACCGCTGAAGCCGAGGATCAAGAGCAGACGCCAGCCGAGCCGGCCGATGGGCCTGTGCTCGACATGTCGGATGCCGCCGTCAAGAAGCTCATCAAGACCGCCAAGGCGCGCGGTTTCGTCACCTACGACGAGCTGAATGAGGTGCTCCCCTCGGAGGAGGTGTCCTCCGAGCAGATCGAGGACACCATGTCGATGCTCTCGGACATGGGGATCAACGTCATCGACACCGACGAGGCCGAGGAGGCGCCCGAGGCCGGAGCCGAGGGAGAAGCCGCGCCCGCGCGCCCCGTAGCCCCCGTCACTCCCATCGCCAAGCCCGAGACCAAGTCGGAGCCCACCGAGCGGACCGATGATCCCGTGCGCATGTATCTGCGCGAGATGGGCTCGGTCGAGCTGCTCTCCCGCGAGGGCGAGATCGCCATCGCCAAGCGCATCGAGGCCGGCCGCGAGGCCATGATCGCTGGGCTGTGCGAGAGCCCGCTGACCTTCCAGGCCATCATCATCTGGCGCGACGAGCTGAACGAGGGGAAGATTCTGCTCCGCGACATCATCGATCTCGAAGCGACCTATCAGGGCCCCGACGCTAAGCCCGCTCCCTCGCAGCCCCTGCCGGGAGAAGGCGGCGAGGCGGTCGTGCAGAACGGCAATGGCCAGTCGGCGCCCGGCACGCATGCGCGCCCCAGCGATGACGAGTCCGAGGAGCCCGCTCCGGAAGAGTTCGACGACGACGAGGACGATCTCGAGAACTCGCTCTCGCTTGCCGCGATGGAGGCCGAGCTCAAGCCCAAAGTGCTCGAGACCTTCGACCTCGTCGCCACCAACTATAAGAAGCTCCGCAAATTGCAGGACCAGGTGGTCGAGCGCGCGCTCAAGAACGACTCCCTCTCGTCCGGCCAGGAGAAGCGCTACAAGGTGCTGAAGGACGAGATCGTCGCCGAGATAAAGTCGCTCTCGCTCAATGCGAACCGCATCGAGAGCCTCGTCGAGACGCTCTACGACATCAACAAGAAGCTGCTCGGCTATGAGGGCCGGCTGCTCCGGCTTGCCGAGAGCTATGGCGTGCACCGCGAGGACTTCCTCGGCGAATATCAGGGCAACGAGCTCGACCCCAACTGGCTCCGCCGCGTCGGCCGCCTGAAGAAGCGCGGCTGGGCCGAATTCATCCACGACGAGCGCGGCATGGTGAAGGACATCCGCTCCGAGATCCATCGCCTCGCCGCCGAGACCGGCTTGGAGATCAGCGAGTTCCGCCGCATCGTTCACATCGTGCAGAAAGGCGAGCGCGAGGCGCGTCAGGCGAAGAAGGAGATGGTCGAGGCGAATTTGCGCCTGGTGATCTCGATCGCCAAGAAATACACGAACCGCGGCTTGCAGTTCCTTGATTTGATTCAGGAAGGCAATATCGGCCTGATGAAGGCCGTCGATAAGTTCGAGTATCGCCGCGGCTACAAATTCTCAACCTACGCCACGTGGTGGATCAGGCAGGCGATCACCCGCTCGATCGCCGACCAGGCGCGCACCATTCGCATCCCCGTGCACATGATCGAGACCATCAACAAGATCGTGCGCACCTCCCGCCAGATGTTGCACGAGATCGGCCGCGAGCCGACACCGGAAGAGCTCGCCGAGAAATTGGCCATGCCGCTCGAGAAGGTGCGCAAGGTGCTCAAGATCGCCAAGGAGCCGATCAGCCTCGAGACGCCGATCGGCGACGAGGAGGACTCTTATCTCGGCGATTTCATCGAGGACAAGAACGCCGTGCTGCCGATCGATGCCGCCATCCAGTCGAACCTGCGCGAGACGACCACGCGCGTGCTCGCCAGTCTCACGCCGCGCGAGGAGCGCGTGTTGCGCATGCGCTTCGGCATCGGCATGAACACCGACCACACGCTGGAAGAGGTCGGCCAGCAATTCAGCGTGACCCGCGAGCGCATCCGCCAGATCGAGGCCAAGGCCCTGCGCAAGCTGAAGCACCCGAGCCGCAGCCGCAAGCTCCGCAGCTTCTTGGACAACTAACCCTTCCTCGAATCACATCGTCATGCCCGGGCTTGACCCGGGCATCCACGTCCGAGCGGGCCGCAATGAAATCGTGGATGGCCGGCATAAAGCCAGGCCATGACAGGTTGCTCCTCGCTCGAGCGACACCGCCCTGTCAGAGCCGTCTCGAAATCGCCACGCGCTCACTCGATAAAGGGGCAATGGAAGCCGCCGTCACAGCCGAAACCGACATCGCCACCGCGATCATTGCCTCCGGCATCGCCGATGAGCCGGTGACCCATCTCGTCGAGGGCGCG
>DATJZL010000104.1:0-11580 GCA_035499115.1 Methyloceanibacter sp.
GGCGCCCTCGAAGGTGACAAGCCGGTAGCGCTCGGGCGCATCGTTCTTGAAATGATAGCGCCGCGCGGCCTTGATCGAGCATTCGACGGCCTCGGCGCCCGAATTGGCGAAAAACACCCGGTCGGCGAAGCTCGCCGCGCAAAGCCGCATGGCGAGACGCTCCTGCTCGGGAATGCCGTGCAGATTCGACACGTGCCAGAGTTTCTTCGCCTGTTCGGTCAGAGCGGCGACGAGATGGGGATGAGCGTGGCCGAGCGCGGTGACCGCGATGCCGCTCGAGAAGTCGAGATAGCAGTCGCCTGACGCCGTATAGAGAAAGGCGCCTTCTCCCCGCACGAAGGAAAGCTCGCTGCGGGCGTAGGTCGGAAGGAGGGCCGACATGAAACTGCGCTGTCCCTGAAACAAAATTGCCGCCGGAGGGCGGCAGCAAGGAAACTCAGAGCATTAGGTCTCGCGCTTTCCTCTGTCAATCGGCGCTCTCAGCCTCTTATCCAATGCTTCTCCACGCTTCTATCAACCGTCATGTTTGTGTTCTCTCTGAAGAAGTGGCAGAATCCCCTCGTTCCGGTGGAAAACGGAGAGGACAAGCGTGGCGGACGCTTGCCGGTTTCTCCCGGATATAGTAGCGTAATAACCGCTCGGCTACCAGATGTCGTGGGTGCTGCGTTGCGCCCGGGCGGTCATTCTCACCAGTAATTCCGAGTGTTCATAGCGCCGTCTCCTGGCGGGACGGGGGGATTCTGAGTCCAAACGAGGAGGCCAAACCATGGGTTGGACCGATGAGAGGGTTGAACTGCTTAAGAAACTCTGGGCGGAAGGGCTGAGCGCGAGTCAGATTGCTGGGCGGCTTGGCGGGGTAACCCGCAATGCGGTGATCGGCAAGGTGCATCGGCTTGGGCTCTCGGGGCGGGCGACGAGTTCGCGCTCGTCGAGCCCGAGGCCACGCCGCACGCATGTACCGCGGCAGCATCGCGCGTCGTCGCTGATGTTCGGGACGCGCGGCAACGTTGCGCTGAAGCCGCAATTCGAGGCGGAGGAAGAGCCGATGCCGGCACCGCTCGAGGAGCTCGTCATCCCGCTCGCCGAGCGTGCGAGCATCCTCACGCTCAAGGAGCCGATGTGCCGCTGGCCGATCGGCGACCCCGGCGAGCCCGATTTTCATTTTTGCGGCCGGAAGAAATTGGGCTCGCTGCCCTATTGCGAGTATCACGCGCGCATGGCGTATCAGCCGGTGCAGCTCAGGCGGCGCGAGCGCCGTCTCGTCAACGGCTAAACTTCAAGCGGCAGGAGCGAAGGAGAAGAGGCGCCCGTCCGGCGCCTCTTTTCATTGGGGATGTGAAAAACTTAGGCCGGTTCTTCGAGCTTGTCGGAGAAGGCGTAGCCTGCACCACGCACCGTGCGTACCGGATCCGTCTCGTTGCCGCGCATCATGGCCTTGCGCAGGCGGCCAATATGCACATCGACGGTGCGCTCATCGACATAGACATTGCGGCCCCACACCCCGTCCAGCAGTTGCGCGCGGCTGAACACACGGCCGGGGCTCTGCATCAGGAATTCGAGCAGGCGGAACTCGGTCGGTCCGAGATGAATCTGGCGGCCGCTCCGGCTGACGCGGTGCGACTCGCGGTCGAGCTCGATGTCGCCGACGCTGAGCACTGAGGCAATGCGCTCGGGATTGGTGCGGCGCAGGATGGCGCGCACCCGCGCCATCAGCTCGGGCAGCGAGAAGGGCTTGACCACATAATCATCTGCACCGGTGGTCAGGCCTCTGATACGGTCGCTCTCCTCGCTCCGTGCCGTCAACAGAATGATCGGGATGTGGCGAGAGTCCTTCCCCGTGCGCAAGCGGCGGCAGAGCTCAAGGCCGGACAAGCCGGGCAGCATCCAGTCGAGCACGATCAAGTCGGGAGAGCCTTCGGCAATCGCCACCTCCGCCTCGTCGCCCCGATGAATGACATCGACCGCGTAACCCTCGGCCTCGAGGTTGTAGCGAAGCAAGAGGGCAAGCGGCTCCTCGTCCTCTACGACCAAGACTTTGGCTCCAGCGCTCATGGCGTTCGTCTCAAGCATTGGTTAGCCCGCCGACCGCTTCAGCGCGACCGGCGTCGAGCTCGTGGTGTCGCCTTTCGGACGCTGATCGGTGATGGCGGTGCCGTGCACCAAGTAATAGACGTTCTCGGCGATGTTGGTGGCGTGATCGCCGATGCGCTCGATGTTCTTGGCACCAAACAGAAGATGGGTGCAAAGACCGATATTGCGCGGATCCTCCATCATATAGGTGAGCAACTCGCGGAACAGCGAGTTGTACATCGCATCGATCTCTTCGTCCTTGTACCAGACCTTGAGCGCGCGGTCGGCGTCGCGCTCGATGAAGGCGTCGAGCACCTCCTTGAGCTGGCCAAGAGCGAGCTCGCCCATATGCTTCAAGCCCAACATCAGCTGCTTCGGCTGCTGCTCGCTCACCACGGCCACGGCGCGCTTGGCGATGTTCTTGCCAAGGTCGCCGATGCGCTCCAGGTCATTGGCGATCCTGAGCGCCGCCATGATCTGGCGGAGGTCGTAGGCCATCGGCTGGCGGCGGGCGATCATCGTCACCGTCTGCTCCTCGATCTCGCGCTCGAGCGCGTCGATCGCCTCGTCCTCGCTGATGGTGGCAGCGGCAAGCTCAGGGTCGCGGCGCTCAAGCGCCTCGATCGATTGGCCGAGAACCTGCTCGGCCAAGCCACCCATCTTCGCGATCTTATTGTTGAGGAGCGAAAGCTCCTCCTCATAGGACCTGACGATGTGTTCGTGCTGCTTATCCATGCGGTCCGTCTCCTTCGAGCGCCACGGGCTTAGCCGAAGCGGCCGGTGATGTAGTCCTGCGTGCGCTGCTGCTTGGGATTGGTGAAAATCCTCGTGGTCTCGTCGAACTCGACAAGCTCGCCGAGATACATAAAGGCGGTGAAGTCGGACGTGCGCGCCGCCTGCTGCATGTTGTGGGTAACAATGGCGATGGTGTAGTCCTGCTTCAAGACGTCGATCAGCTCCTCGATCTTGGCGGTGGAGATCGGGTCGAGCGCCGAGCAGGGCTCATCGAGCAAGATCACCTCCGGGCGGATGGCGACGGTGCGGGCGATGCACAGGCGCTGCTGCTGGCCGCCGGACAGGCTAAGGCCGCTCGCATCGAGCTTATCCTTGACCTCGTCCCACAAGGCGCCGCGCCTGAGCGACTCCTCCACACGAGCGTCGAGCTCCGACTTGGGCAGCTGCTCGTAAAGACGCACGCCGAAGGCGATGTTGTCGTAGATGGTCATGGGGAACGGCGTCGGCTTCTGAAACACCATACCCACCTTGGCGCGGAGCAGATTGAGGTCTTGCTTGGGGCCCAAGATGTTCTCGCCGTCGAGCAGCACCTCGCCCTCGGCGCGCTGGTTGGGATAGAGGTCGTAGATGCGGTTCAGGATGCGTAGCAGCGTGGACTTGCCGCAACCCGACGGTCCAATGAAGGCGGTGACCTTGTTCTTGTACAATTCGACGTTGTTGTCGGCGAGGGCGCGGTAGGCCCCGTAGTAGAAGTTCAGGCGGCGCACGGAGACCTTCGGCTCTAGCGCAGCGATCTCAGCCGGCGTCTCAGGCGCCTCTTTCACTTCGGTTTGAATAGCAAGACTCATAGCGGCACCTTCTTGGCTGAAAGGGCGCGAGCCAAGATGCTCAAGCCCAGCACTGCGGCGGTGATGAGGAGAGCTCCGGTCCAGGCGAGCTGCTGCCAGTCCGCGTAGGGGCTCAAGGCGAACTGGAAGATGATTACCGGCAGGCTCGCCATCGGTGCGTTCAGGTTCCAGCTGAAGAACTGGTTGTTGAGCGCGGTGAACAGAAGAGGCGCCGTCTCGCCGGTAATGCGCGCAACGGCGAGCAAGACGCCGGTGATAATGCCGGCGCGCGCTGCACGATATGCAATGTGCCGAATCACCAGCCATTGCGGGACGCCGAGCGCCGCCGAAGCCTCGCGCTGGGTATTGGGCACGAGGAGCAGCATGTCCTCGGTGGTGCGCACCACGACGGGGATGACGATGATGGCGAGCGCCACGGCGCCGGCCCAGGCGGAGAAATGCCCCATCTGCGCGACCATGATCTCGTAGACGAACAGGCCGACCACGATCGATGGGGCGCTCAACAGAATGTCGTTGATGAAGCGGACCACCATGGTGAGCTTGGAGTAGCGTCCATACTCGGCCATGTAGGTGCCGGCCAGCATGCCGAGCGGGGTGCCGAACAACACCGCGAGCGCGGTGAGGATCAGGCTGCCGATGATCGGGTTCAACAGCCCGCCGGTGCCGCCAGGAGGCGGCGTCATCTCGGTAAAGACCGCGAGCGACAGTCCGCCCACGCCCTTCACGACGAGAACGAGAAGAATGAGGACGAGCCAGGTCAGGCCGAAAGCGGCGGCACCGATCGATAGCGCCGTCGCCAGGCGATCACGCCATCGTCTTCGGTGATAGCGCGGGGTCACTGCTACGTCCGCCATCTCACTTCCCCTCCTTTAGCGCCATCCGCATCAGCATGAGCCTTGCTGCCGCGAGCACGATGAAGGTGATGAAGAACAGGATGAGGCCGAGGGCGATGAGCGAGGCTGTATAAAGGTCACCAGTCGCCTCGGTGAACTCATTGGCGATGGCCGCGGAGATGGTGGTTCCCGGCGCCAGGATGGAGGGAAAGATCTTGTGCGCGTTGCCGATGACAAACGTCACAGCCATCGTCTCGCCGAGCGCGCGGCCCAAGCCAAGCATCACGCCGCCGATGATGCCCACGCGGGTAAAGGGGATGACCACCCGACGCAGGACCTCCCAGCGGGTGCAGCCGATGCCGTAGGCTGCTTCCTTGAGGACGGGCGGAACGGTATCGAACACCTCGCGGGTGATCGAGGTGATGAAGGGGAGCACCATGACGGCGAGGATGAGACCGGCGGTCAGCATGCCAATGCCGTAGGGTGGTCCGGCGAAAAGCTGGTTGAGGACCGGGACGTCGGCGAACGTGTCGATCAAAAAAGGCTGCACATGAGCTTGGAACCAGGGGGCGAAAACAAACAAGCCCCAGATGCCATAGATGATGCTCGGGATGCCCGCCAATAGCTCGATGGCCGTGCCGATGGTGCGCTTGAGGCGCTCCGGGCAAATCTCGGTGAGAAAGATCGCGATGCCGAGGCTGATAGGAACCCCAATGATCATGGCGATGGTTGAGGTGACAATCGTCCCGTAGATGGGCGCCAGCGCACCAAACTTCTCGGTGACCGGGTTCCATTTCTCGGTAATCAGAAAGTCGAGGCCGAAAGCGCGCCACGCCGGCAGCGAGCCATGCACCAGAGCGGCGATGACGCCGGCGAGCAATGCCAGAACCGTGAGAGCCGAAATTTGCGTGATGGTCTTGAAAGTGGTGTCGCCGATGCGGAACCGGCGCAAGGTCTTGGCGCGTTGCGCCTCGGCGCGGACCAGCGAAAGCTCTTTCCCCGCGATGGCCGCGTCCATCATCATCTAACCCTTGTAACCCTACGGTGGCTCGGCGTTTGGCGGAAAGGAGGGGAATAGGAGCGGTCACGTCCGCCCCTATTCCAAACCAAACACACTTAGTTCATGGCGAAGACAGGCTTGCCAGCCGAGTCCTTGATGTCCGTCGCCCACATTTTCTCTACTTCGGAGACCACCTTGTCCGGCATCGGGATATAGTCGAGTTCCTCAGCCATTTTGTCGCCGTTCTTATAGGCCCAGTCGAAGAACTTGAGCGCCTCGGCGGAGGCCGCCGGATCCTTCGGCTGCTTGTACATCAGGATCCAAGTTCCGGCCGTCATCGGCCAGGAGGCAGCTCCCGGCTGGTTCGCCAGAATTACGCCGAAGCCGGGCTTCGACGCCCAGTCGGCGCCTGCGGCCGCGGCCTGAAAGGCCTCGGAGGTCGGAGCGACGGTCTTGCCGTCCTTGTTGATCATCTTGGTGTAGGTCAGCTTGTTCTGCAGGGCATAAGCGTATTCGACATAGCCGATCGAGCCCTTGGTCTGCGCCACGTTGTTGGCAACGCCCTCGTTGCCCTTGGCGCCGATGCCGGTGGGCCACTCGACCGAGGCGTCAGAGCCGACCTTGGACTTCCAGTCAGCGCTCACGTCAGAAAGATAATAGGTAAAGTTAAAGGTCGTGCCCGATCCGTCGGAGCGATGCACCACGGCAATGGCATCGGACGGCAGCTTGGCACTCGGGTTGAGTTTCTTGATCGCCGCGTCATCCCACTTGGTGATGTCGCCCATGAAGATCTTGGCGAGGGTCGGGCCGTCGATCACGATGTCGCCGGGCTTCACGCCCTCGATATTGATGACCGGAACGATGCCGCCCATGACCATCGGGAACTGGGCGAGGCCGAATTTATCGAGTTCCTCACCGGGCAGCGGTTTATCGCTGGCCCCGAAGGTCACGGTGCTGGCCTCGATCTGCTTGATGCCGCCGCCTGAGCCGATCGACTGATAGTTGAGCCCGTTGCCGGTCTCTTTCTTGTAGGCATCGGCCCATTTGGCATAGATCGGATAGGGGAAGGTCGCGCCGGCGCCCGAAATATCGGCCGCCTGGGCAGTGGTGATGGTGAACGCTGCGGCGATCGCCGCAGCGGCCGCATAAGACATGAACCTCATTTCGCTCTCCCTTGAGGGTGAGAATGGTGGCCCGAACCAAACGGGCCCGGCGATGAAGGACCCCTCCCCCATCGTTGGGCGCGAGCGATAGCGCCGCGTAATAAAGCTACTATGTCACTTGCGTGACAGTTGGGTGACAACGCCGAAATCCGGCCAAAGTCTAGGGCGACGGGCTGTGGACAGCGGCTTTGGCGCCCGTCGGAACCCCTATTCGGCGGCGGCTCCGCGATCGGGAAGCGCGTTCTTCACCTCGCTCAACATGACGGTAAAGGTCGAGCCCTTGCCGGGGGTCGAGGCGATCGCGAGCTCGCCACGGTGGCGGTTGAGGATGTGCTTGACGATGGCGAGGCCGAGACCGGTGCCGCCCTTTTCGCGGCTCGAAGCGACATCGACGCGGTAGAAGCGCTCGGTCAGCCGCGGGAGATGCTCGGGCGCGATACCCGGTCCCTTGTCGACCACGGAGATGGCGTAGCGGCCGACCTGGCGTCCGAGCGAGGGGATGTGCTTGGCCTCGATGCGCACGATACCTCCCCTGTCGCCGTATTTGAGGGCGTTCTGCACGAGGTTCTGTAGCACCTGCACCAGCTCGTCGCGATCGCCGCGCACGACGGCAGGCCGCGGGAAGCGTCCGACTTCGAGGCGGAAGCTCATCTCGCGAACGAGCGGCTCGAGCGTGTCCTTGGCGTGATTGATAACGTCGTTCAAGTCGACGAGATCGGAGGGCGGCACATGGGCGTTCATCTCGACCCGGCTCAAGGAGAGCAGCGCATCGATCAACCGCGTCATGCGCGAGGCTTGCTCCGCCATGATCGCGAGGAAGCGCTCGCGCGCGCCCGGGTCCTGCTTCGCCGAGCTTTGCAGCGTCTCGATGAAGCCGCGCAAGGAGGCGAGCGGGGTCCTCAGCTCGTGGCTCGCGTTGGCGATGAAGTCGGCGCGCATCTGGTTGATGCGCTCGACCTCGGTGAGATCGCGTAGCAGCACGAGGATATTGCCCACCCGCTCACCGCCCCGGGTGAGGGGAGCGACGGTAGCGGCCATGCGGCGGCCAACGGGGACGCGCTCGGCATAGGTGACGGTTACCGCGCGCCCACGTTCAGGCGCCGCACTGACCGCGTCGAGGAATTCAGGCGTGCGGATCACCGAGGAGATGTGGCTGCCTTGGCGTAAGGATGCGAACAGACCTCGAGCCGGCGCATTGCAGAACAGGACCTGGCCCGCCGGGTCGAGGAGGATGACGGGGTCCGGCAAGGCCTCGGCCATGACGTGCATGGCGGCAGCCGCTCGTCCGGGTGTGGCGGCAGGCCGAAGCTCGCTCTCCTGCGCGGGCTCGGCGTCATGGCGGGGCAGAAGCAGGACCGAGGCGAGGAAGCTGGCGAAGCCGATCAGCGCAAAGGCCTTGGAGAGGCCCGCGATCAGCACGAGCGAGACCATGATCACGGCGACGGCGACGATCTGCCAAAGCGAGGCCCAAAGCCGCGTCCCAAGCTCGCGGATGACGTGAGTGACCGTCTGGACAGCGCGCTTAAGAAGGTCTCTTGGCAGCGCCCGGGCGCGGTGCCCCACCTGTTCGCTCAATCGCCTCTCCCCGCGAACTCGACGAATCGCCAAGACCCAGTGCTACATGATTGCGCCGGGATTATCACGCTTTTGCGACATTTTTCGTGGTCTCTATGACGCAGCGATGACAGGGGCGAGAGAGATTCATCTTTCTGTTATAGTTGCCCCCAAAAGGCGATCGCCGCCGGCGAGCCGGCTGCGGGAGGGCTGACTTTCGCGCCATCGGGACCCACCGAATTTCCTTACCACGATTTTCACCACTCACCTCACCTCAATTAGGGGAAAGGACATGCGCATAAGCGGAGTCTGTCTGTCGCTGGTCGTGTCTGTGTCGGTGGCCGTGCCACTCATTCCGGGGAACGCCTTCGCAGGGTGTCCGCCGACGCCGAGCTGGAACGTCCCGGAAGATGAACCCGGGCTCGTCCTTGCCGACGGTGTGGGTCTCATGGCAGAGCGCATCGCGGGGCCTTTCGAGGTGCCTTGGGCGGTCGGACTGTTGCCAGACGGCTCGTTCCTCGTCACCGAACGACCGGGCCGATTGCAGCATGTGACGCAAGCCGCAGGGACCTACCCCGTCGATGGCGTACCGCCGGTGCTCTACTCAGGGCATGGAGGCCTCCTCGATGTGGAGGTCGACCCGAATTTCCAGGATAACGGCATCATCTACCTCTCCTATCTTCAGGGCGAGGAGACAGCTTCAATCGTCAAGGTCATGCGGGCGCACTTCGATGCCGACCGCGAGGCTTTGACGGATCAGCAGGTGATCTTCGAAGGAAGCCCTGGAGCGCGACCCGAACTTCTCGGTGGACGGATTGCGCTCACCGACGACGGATATCTCTTTCTCTCTCTCGGCGAGCGCTGGGATCGCGATAAGGCGCAGGACCTCTCAGACACGTCGGGAAAGATCGTGCGCATCAAGGCCGATGGATCGATCCCGGAGGATAATCCGTTCCGCTATGTGCCGGGCGCGCGACCCGAGATCTGGAGCTACGGCCATCGCAATCCGCAAGGACTCGCTTTTGACGCGGCAACGCGCGAGCTGTGGTCGGACGAGCATGGGCCGCAGGGGGGCGATGAGCTCAATCTCATCCAGCGCGGCGGGAACTACGGCTGGCCGATCGCAACGTACGGCGTCGACTATTCGGGGCGTCCCATCGCGATCAACAGCGAGCAGCCGGGGACCGAGCTCCCGGTACGGTACTGGGTGCCGATTTCAATTGCTCCCAGCTCGTTAAGCGTCGAGACGGGACCATCGAGCACGGAAATCTGGATGGGAGCACTCGCCGGCCAAATGGTCGTGCAACTGACGCTCGACGGCAGCTGCGTTCTCACCGAGGAGCATCTCTTCCGCAATCAGCTCGGACGCATCCGCGATGTGCACGTCGATGACAGCGGCACGCTCTATATCCTGACTGACGGTGATCAAGGCATGCTGTATCGGGTCGAGCGCCCGCCCATCAGTGAGGACGACAAGACGCATCTCTAGCAGACGCGCGGAGTTGCGGCCGCTGCGAGGCGGCATATGCTTCGAGGCTTATTGGTTTGACAGCAAGGATCGGGGTGCGCGCCCGTTTGGCAAGGACTAAGTCTAGGCCGGTAGCAATCACCTCAGAACCAAGATCATGCGCCATAGCCAACCAACCCAAACGCTGCCCCGCTCCTCGGCGTCCACCCTCGACGACGCGCGATGGGCGGCCTTTACCGCGCGCGATCCCGCTTGCGATGGACTTTTTTTCGCCTCGGTAACAACGACCGGCATCTATTGTCGACCGTCTTGTCCGGCCAGACGGGCAAAGCGCGAGCACGTCCGCTTCTACGAAACGGCCGCGGACGCCGAGGCAGCGGGCTTCAGGCCATGCAAGCGGTGCAAGCCGAACCAACCCTCCCGTTTCCAGCAGCATGCCGGCAAGGTCGCCGAGGCCTGCCGACTGATCGAGACGGCCGAGGAGGAGCCAAAGCTCGACGCTCTGGCGCGCTCCGCTGGCTTGAGCCCTTACCACTTCCATCGAATCTTCAAGGCGATGCTTGGCATGACACCGAAGGCCTATGCCGCGGCGCAGCGTAACAAACGCGTGCGAGAGGAACTGTCCCGCAGCACCACAGTGACCGAGGCCATCTATGGTGCGGGTTTCAACTCCAATGGCCGCTTTTATGCAAACTCGTCAGACGTGCTCGGCATGACCCCAAGCGAGTTCCGCTCAGGCGCTGCGAACGCCGAGATCAAGTTCGCGATCAACGGAAGCTCGCTGGGTCTCGTCCTCGTGGCTGCGAGCGACAAAGGCGTCTGTGCCGTCTTTTTCGGCGACGATGCGAGCGACCTCACACGCGACCTCAAGAAGCAGTTTCCCGGTGCGCGGCTGGTCGAGGGCGATCCTGCATTCCAACAGCTTACCTCCAAGGTGATCGGCTTCATCGAGGATCCAAGTGCCGCGCTGGACTTGCCCTTGGATATTCGCGGGACCGCCTTTCAGCACCGCGTCTGGGACGCGCTTCGCCGCATCCCGGCAGGATCGACGGCAAGCTATGCGGACATTGCCAAGGCCATCGGAGCGCCGAAAGCGACGCGCGCCGTGGCGCGGGCGTGCGGGTCGAACCGGATCGCCGTCGCCATTCCATGCCATCGTGTCATCGGGTCGGATGGGTCGCTGACCGGCTACCGCGGCGGGGTCGAGCGCAAGCGCGCTCTGCTCGCCAAGGAGGCCAAAGCGAAACGCTAACGGGTGAGGCGCTTAGCGGCGAGCTCCTGCACATAGGCCCCCCAACGTTCGTCCTTGTGCTCGCCGAGATCGCGCAAATAAGCCCAGACGTAGAGGCCGGTATCGTGGCCATCGTCGAAGACAATGCGCACGGCATAATTGCCGACCGGCTCGACCCGCACGATGCCGACATTCTTCTTTCCGGGAACGGTCACGCGCTGCTCCGGCGAATGGCCCTGTACCTCCGCACTCGGAGAGAGCACCCGCAAGAGCTCGGCCGGAAGCTCGGCACGCATGCCATCGTCGAAGGCAATGGTGAGTAGCCTGCGGTCCTTGCTGAGCTTGAGCTCGGTCGGCCAGGGCTCGGCCATGTTCGCATCCATTCTAAAGGCTACCCGAGGTCGATCTCGCCTTCGACCACATGGCTCAGTCCGGTGCCCTTGGCCGTGAGGACCATCTTCATCTTGAGCTTACCCTTGCCTTCGAGATGCTCCTCGCGCACCACTTTCTCGATCTCCTGCTGGGAGGTCACGCCGACCTCTTTGAGGTATTTCCTGAGCGACATGTTGAAGCGATACTCGTCCATTAGGACCTCCTTTTGCGGGTTGCACCCAGGCCGTCGCCGGCCATCCCTGATGTGGAACCCGGAAGAGACTTATATTAGAGACGAAAGCCGTG
>DATJZL010000105.1:0-12144 GCA_035499115.1 Methyloceanibacter sp.
CGGCGGAGGTCGAGCTGGAATGCACCCAGCGCACGTCGAGATTGGGAATCGATTTGAGCTTGTCCTCAAGTGACTTGCGGACCTCGTCGGTGCGCGCGGTGCGTCCGGCGATCGCCTGGCTTTGGCTGTCGTCGACCACGACCGCAAGCACGTCGTTCAGCGGCTCGCGGTCCTCTTGCTTCAGATGTGGGTTGGCGACGGCGAGCAGGAGGAGCGAGAAGCTGAGGAGGCGCAACACCGCGCCGCGCCGCGAGCGCCAGAAGAGAAGCGCGAGCAAGACCGCACCGACGCCGGCAATCCCCCACAGGACGGGCCACGGAACGAACGGCAAGAACTCGACCGACCAGCTCATTGGCTCATTGCCCCAATCGCTCGAGCAGGGCAGGGACGTGCACCTGATCGGCCTTGTAGTTGCCGGTCAGCGCGTACATCACGATGTTGACGCCGGCGCGGAACGCCATCTCGCGTTGCACCTCGCCGCCCGGCACTGCGGGATAGAGCGGCCGGTTCGCGTCGTCGAGCGCCCAGGCCGAGGCGAGGTCGTTCGAGGTGATGACGATCGAGCTCACACCGTCGGTACGGCGTGAGCGCTCGCTCCGTTCGGTCTCATCTTGCGGCTCGGCCTCGACCCAGAGGGAACCGCCGTCATAGCGGCCGGGGAAGCTTCGCATCAGGTAGAATGACTTGGTCAGCACATGGTTTTCGGGAACAGGCTCGAGCGGGGGAATGTCGAGTTGACCGATGAGGCGGGTCAACGCCTTGTTCTGGGTGCCGGTGTCGGTGGCGGAGACGCCCTGATCGCGGGTATCGAAGATGATGAGTCCGCCCTGCTTCATGAAGGCGTCGATCTTGGCGAGCGTGGCATCGGAGAGAGGCTCGGCGTCCTCGCGCACAGGCCAGTAAAGCAGGGGGAAGAAGGCGAGCTCGTCCTTATCGATGTCGACTCCCATCGGGTCGGCCGGCTCGAGGGCGGTGCGGGCACGCAACACCTTGCTCAGACCCGACAAACCTTCCTCGCTGATGCGATCGATATCGGGGTCGCCGGTGATGACGTAAGCGAGGTGCGTCTGAAGCGAGGCCTTGAGGGCGAAGTCGTCAGCTGGGTTTCCCGTCGACTTGGGCGGAGCCGGCTCAGCCTCGGAAGCGAATGTGAGGCTCGGCAACAGCGTGAGTGCGAGCAGGATGATGGCGGATGTCGCGGCGACGCGGCGGCGTAACCGCAGGCCGGTGCTCAGCATGAGCACGGCGAGCACGTCGATGGCGAAGATCGCCAGTGCGGCGAGATAAAGCCAAGGCTCGAGCGCGCGCGGCTTCTTGAGCGTGTAGCCGCTGACAGCCCCCGCGGCATCATTCACCTTAAGCGGCTTAAGCTCGGTCTTGGTCGTGACGATGTTGAAAGCGTGCGCCGCGCCAGCCGGGCCGTAATAGCCGGGCGGATGGTCGGGGCCGGGAACGGTCGTATCGATCTTGTCCGCGGCGATCGGCGCGGCACGGAGCGGGGGAGCCGTGAGTTGACCAAACCCATCAAGCGTTTGGATTGGCGGAAGCGCGGTCGACGAGGTGGCGGACCCGCTCGCGGTTTGCGGAGCCGCTTCGAGACCATCGCTCTTGCCGGCAGTCGCCAGCGTCACCTGGCTCGGGCCGAGCGTGACCACGCGGCGAAGCATCTCGACGAAAAGGCCCGAGAGGGGGAGGTTCGACCAGTCCGAGTTCGCCGTGACGTGGAACAGCACGATATAGCCTTGACCCTGCTTCGCGGCGGTGACGAGCGGGGTGCCGTCCGCAAGCGTGGCCCACACTTCGGCGTCCGACGCCATGGTGGGATCGGCCAGCACCTGGCGGTTCACCTTGACGTCGTCAGGGACGGTAAGCCCGCGGAAGGGACTCTTCTCCTCGAACGGCGCAAGCGGCTGCGGCGTGCTCCAGGAGAGCGAGCCGCCGAGCGAGCGGCCGCCGCTGCGCAAGGGTACCGGAAGAAGCTCATCGCCGCCCTGCTCGAGCCTTGGTCCGGCGAAGCGAATGAGAATGCCGCCTGCCTTGAGCCACGCACTCAGCTCCTCCTGCGTGCCGGGGACCAGCTTGCCGATATCGGCGAGCACGATCGTCGAAACCTTTTGCTGGTCGATCAGCTCGTGAACCGCGGTCGCAACATTACCCTCCGCCGGAGTGACGACATCGGCGTACGGCGAGAGCGCGCGCTGCACATAATAGAGAGGCGAGAGGAGAGGCTGCGCCGCCTCGCGCGATTCGCCCGACACGATGCCGACGCGATGCCATTGCGAGCGGGCGTCCATGAGATGGACGGCGCCGGCCGAATGCTCGCCGGCGATCTCGAGGCGCGCGACCTGGTTCCTGATCTCGAGCGGCAGATCGAACTTGGCAGTCGCCTCCTTGGCGCCATCGCCAAGGGCGAATTGCGCATCGCCGAGCGGTTCGCCGCGTCCAGTCACCGCCTTAACCACGCCCACGCGCGGGCCACGTCCGCTCGAGAGCACCCTCGCGACAAGACCGCCACCTTCGCCGACCGCCTGGCCGAGCGCGAGGGCTGAATCGTCCTTGCCCGGTTGCAACATGGCAAAGCTGCCGGTCGCGCCTCTGAGCTTGGCGATGGTCGCGGTGAGCCCGTCGCCTTCGCCATAGTCGAGACCGTCGGAAAGCCAGAGCACGCTGTAATCCGTCTTGCCGGCAAGATCGCGATCGAGCGTCGCGGCAAGAGCGGCGCGGTCAGGCGCGTAGGGCTGAGATGTCAGTCCGGCGAGGCGCTCACGCGCCTCGTCGGGGGTCAAGGGATCGCTCACCGGCTGACCCGGCGCGGTCGGAGCAAGCAGGATCGTGCGGCCGTCGCGTCCGGCGCGATCTATCGCAGCCTCGATCGCCTCGCGACGCTCGGGCCAATGCGCAGCAGAGGCCCAGCCATTGTCGATGATCAGGACGAGTGGGCCGGTGCCAGCAAAGGTCTGCCGGTCGGGGTTGAGCACCGGACGCGCGAGCGCGAGGATGATCAGCGCCGCGAGCAACATGCGAAGCGCCGTCAGCCACCACGGGCTATGCGCCGGCGTCTCTTCCGTGGTCTTGAGGTCCTTGAGCAGCCGCGTCGGCGGGAACACCACGAGGTGCGGGCTTGGCGGCGTGAAGCGCAACAGCCACCAGATGGCCGGCAGCGCGGCAAGCGCGGCCAGGATCCAGGGTTGGAGGAAGCCGATCGAGCCGATGGTGATCATGACGCTCGATCCGCTGTCGTTTCGCCGTCGACCAGAACCTTTGCCGGACGGTAGCGATAGTCGCGCTCGAGCCCGGCGAGGCGGTTATGCAGGGTGAGCACGACCTCCTCCGGAGGCCGGTCGGTGTGGTGCACCATGAAGGACCAGCCCAACCGCTCGGTCATCGCCGCGAGATCCTTGCGATGCTGCTTCAGCCGTTCCTGGTAGCGCTCGCGCAACGTCTCGGCGCGGCCGGCGATCATCCGATCGCGCCCTTCGCTTGCGGCGAACTCGGTGCGGCCGATATAGGGAAGCGTCTCCTCGGCGGGATCGAGCACCTCGACGAGATGCCCGCGCACACCTTGCGCCGCGATCTCCTCCAGCCGTTCGCCAGTCTCCGCCACCGGCTCGAGAAAATCGCTGAACAGCAGGCACTCCGAGAAGCGGCTGAGCCTGGCGGCGGGAGGCAGGCTCTCCTCGCCGGTCTCGCCCATGAGGATCTCGGCGACCCTGCGCGTGGCGTTGCGGCCTCTGTAGGGACGGCCGCCGATCAGTCCGACGCGCTCGCCGCCGCGCGACAGAAGTTCGGTCATGGCAAGCGCGAGCACGACGGCACGGCTCTCCTTGGAGGTCTTGGTAAGCTGTGAGCGGAAGCGCATCGAGGGTGAAAGATCGACCCACAGCCAGGCGGTATGGGCGGCTTCCCACTCGCGCTCACGCACGAAGAGACGATCCGAGCTCGCCGAGCGGCGCCAGTCGATGCCGGTCGCCGGGTCGTTCCGGTCATAAAGGCGGAACTGCCAGAAGGTCTCTCCGGGGCCTGCGCGGCGCCGCCCGTGGGTGCCGTGGGCGACGGTATGCGCCACACGCTGCGCCTCGATGAGGAGCGCGGGCATGCGCGCCGCCAATCCATGGGCCTCGGATTCCTCGGCCGGAAAGGGCTGAAGCTTTCTTTCCCGCGCGTTCGCCAAGCTCACATCACCCTAGCGGCTCGACGAGCTTGGCGACCATGTCGCTCATCTCGATTCCTTCGGCGCGGGCGGCGAAGGTGAGCGCCATGCGGTGCTTGAGCACGGGCTCGGCAAGCTCGATGACGTCATCGACGGACGGCGCGAGCCTGCCCTCGATCATCGCCTTGGCGCGGACCGCAAGCATCAACGCTTGGCTCGCGCGGGGCCCGGGGCCCCAGGCGATCATGTCGTCGAGCTCCTTGTCGATCCCGGTGCCGGGACGGGCGGAGCGCACGAGCTTGAGGATGGCATCGACCACCTTGTCGCCGACCGGGAGCTGCCTGACCAGTCGTTGCGCGACCATCAGCTCCTCGGCGGACAGGATGGTCTTGAACGAGCGGTCCTCGACGCCAGTCGTTGCGAACAACATGCGGCGCTCGGCGGCGGCGTCGGGATAGCTCACGTCGATCTGAAGAAGGAAGCGGTCGAGCTGCGCCTCGGGGAGGGGATAAGTGCCCTCCTGCTCGAGCGGGTTCTGCGTCGCTAGCACATGGAAGGGACGGGGCACGTCATGGCGGACGCCGGCCACGGTGACGTGGTGCTCTTGCATCGCCTGGAGCAGAGCGGATTGGGTCTTAGGGCTGGCGCGGTTGATCTCGTCGGCCATGAGGAGCCGAGTGAAGATGGGGCCCTTGACGAAGCGGAAGCTTCTGCGGCCTCCGGTCTCCTCCTCGAGCACCTCGGAGCCGACGATGTCGGAGGGCATCAAGTCGGGGGTGAACTGGATACGCTTGTTCTCGAGCCCGAGCACGGCGCCGAGCGTCTCGACCAGACTCGTCTTGGCGAGGCCGGGGACGCCGATGAGGAGCGCGTGACCGCCCGACAAGAGCGTGATGAGCGCCAGGTCGATGACGCGGTCCTGGCCGAAAATGATCGAGGCGGTGGTGTCGCGCACCTTCTGGATCTTGGCGCCGACCTCCTCGATGCGATCGACGAGCTGTGTCTCGGTGGAGGCGAGTGTTGTCATGGCTTTAGTTTCGCTCAATCCTTATCGTCTAGGGGACTATAGGGCCAAAGGCCGGGCTAGGCGGAAGCACTTTGCGCGAGGACCTGGTCAAATAACGTTGATTCCGGGCTCATTGCGCGTCAAAGGCGGTAACTGCGATGCCTGACCAAGACAAAAGAGACATTCTCGTAGCACTTGCCAAGGTCCGCGGCAAACCGCCTTCGCGACCATTGCCAAAGCTTAATGTTTGCGGCGACATCGGGCTGAAAATCGGGCGCGACGGGACGTGGTTCTATCAAGGAAGTCCGATCGGCAGAAAGCCGCTCGTGAAACTTTTCGCCTCGGTTCTGCGCAAGGAGGACGGCGGCTATTTTCTCGTGACTCCCGTCGAGAAGGTGCCCATCGAGGTCGAGGCTGCGCCGTTCATCGCCGTCGAGATGTGGCAGGAGGGAAGCGGCAAGACGCAGCGTCTTACCTTCCGCACCAATGTCGACGACGTCGTGGTTGCCGATCGCGAGCATCCGCTCGGCTTCGAGCGCGGGGACAAAGAGAGCTTCGTTCCCTTCATCGTCGTTCGCGAAGACCTGACCGCCCGCCTCGCGCGACCGGTCTATTACGAGCTTGCCGCGCTTGCCACGACCGCGACCGGCGGCAAGGGGCCGGGCGTGTGGAGCGAAGGGACGTTCTTTCCGTTTCCGGGCGCGGCCGAAGCCTAAGCTTGAGAGCGACGCCGCGCCACTCGCTTTGTTTACCGACCGCCGCTATGGTGCCTTCCGCGCTCGCCCGAAGTGGGTGTTGCGCGCTGGAGACTTGGCCCTTCAATGTTGCGCATTGCGCTGATTGATATTTTCCTCTTCTCGCTGCCGTTTCTGCTCTACGGTGCCTATATGGTCTCGGTGAAAGGCGTGGCGCCTGCGAGCCTTTGGCAGGGCGCGCCGGTGGTTTGGCTACTTGGGGCAGGGTGCGGATTGCTATTGGTTGCCATGGCGATGCTGATCCAGTTCTCGGGTGGCAAGCCGGGCGGCGTCTATCATCCGCCGAGCGTGCAGGACGGCGTCATCAAGCCCGGCGAGATCGACTAATTGCGGGGTTGCAATGCCCGAGCATGAGCCGGAGTGCGCGCCCGCGCCCCCTTCGCTCAAGGACGCTGAATGGCTGAAGCGGCCGCAAGTCGCGCGCGTGTTCTCCGCGCTGAGCAAGGAAGGGGTGACGACCCGCGCCGTGGGCGGCGCAGTGCGCAACACACTGCTCCGGCTTCCCGTCTCCGAGATCGACCTCGCCACGACCGCGCTGCCTGATCGCGTGATGGCGCTGGCGAGGGCCGCCGGCCTCAAGGTCGTGCCGACGGGGATCGAGCACGGCACGGTAACGGTAATCGTCGACGGCATGCCATTCGAGGTGACGACGCTCAGGCGCGACGTCGAGACTTATGGGCGGCATGCCACGGTCGCCTTCACCGAGGATTGGGAGGAGGACGCGCGGCGGCGCGACTTCACGCTGAACGCGCTGTATGCCGACCGCGACGGAACCGTGTTCGATCCGCTCGGCGGCTATGGCGATCTTGTCGAAGGGCGCGTGCGCTTCATCGGCGATGCAGAAGAGCGCATCAGGGAGGATTATTTGCGCATCCTCCGCTTCTTCCGCTTCAACGCTTATTACGGCAAGGGCTCGCTCGATCCGGACGGCCTGTCCGCCTGCGTGAAGCTCCGCGCAGGTCTTGGCCAGCTTTCGGCGGAACGCGTCGCGGGCGAGCTTCGCCGTATCCTTGTGGCACCTCAAGCGGTGCGCGCGATCGAGGCGCTGTTCGACTACGGGCTCCTCGCAGAGTTGCTCGCGGGCGTGCCGCGTATGACGCGCTTCGCCAGGCTGGCCGCCGCCGAAGAGGCGCTTGGGCTCGCGCCCGATGCGGCACTCCGGCTCGCCGCGCTCGCTGTCTTCGTCGAGGAGGATGCCGCGCGCCTTGCGCAGCGCTTTCGCCTCTCCAACGCCGAGCAGGCTGTGCTTCTGCTTGGCGCATGCGACCATGAGAGGGGCGAACTGCCCGAGGAAGCGGCGGCGCGCCGCGCTCTGTACCAGCTCGGTCCCTGCAAATTCGAGGCGCATGTGCTGCTCGCCTCCGCCGACGAGGGAATATCTCCCGACGATCAGCGCTGGCGGCGGGCGCTCCGTCTCGCCGATCGTTGGCAGGCGCCGGAGTTCCCCTTGCGCGGGCCTGACATCATCGCGCTCGGCGATGTGAAAGGGCCGCAGATCGGCGACATGCTGAGGCGCCTCGAGGCTGAATGGATCGCCTCGGACTTCCGGCTCGACCGCGACGCGTTGCTCGCCAAGGCGAGGCAGCTAGTGAAGGGCTGACCAGACGAGCCCGATCACCGTCGCGGCAAAGGCAAGCGACACGGGGACGAGCGCGATCTCGATCAACACGTCGCGTCCGCGCATGGTGCCGGTCGCGGTGCCGACCTTGGCGCGCAGGAACTCGCGGAAGCTCGTGTCGCGCAAGGGCCAGCGCGGATCGTGCAGGCTGTAGGACGCCGTCAATAAGAACAGCGCGAAGAAAATCACGAAGAACAGCGTGACGATGACCAGCAGATAGTCGATCTCCCCGCCCCGGGCGAAGTCGAGCCATGACATGGCGATGAACCAGAGCGCGGCGCCGACGGCGATCTCAGCGACGACGGTGTGGACGCCGGTTTCGGTCGGGGTTCGGCTATCTGTCGTCTCGGCAGGGACTTTCGCTGACTGAGCCTCGTCGATGAAGGTGCGATCTGACATGGGCGGCTCCCGAAATTGCCGGCAGCGCCTCCCATCATCAATGCAGAGAAACGTGGAAGGACCGCAGATCGCTCCCCGTCAAATCGCCGCGGGGTGCGACAATCGTGCTCAGTTGAGGCGCTCGATCAGGGCCATGGCGGCGGCGGGGGCCCGCAGCTTCCCCTCATGGATGAAATAGATGAATACGTCGCGTGGCTTGGCCTTGGGCTCGCGCGCGGCGTCGACGAGTGGAAGGTCTTCGGGCGCCCCGCCTTTGGCCCAGAGGCGCGCACGCTCGGCCCATTGATCCAACGCCTTCGGCGGATAGGCGGCCGGCAACTTGTCGTTGCCGCGCTGCAGCCGCGCATAAACTACATCGCTGGTGAGATCGGCGATGGACGGAAAGTCCTCCGCCTCGGTGAACACGGCGCCGACGCCTTGCTCGCGCAAGAGCGCGATGAAGTCCGGTGTGCCGAAACTCGCATGGCGCGCCTCGATCACGTGCGCGAGCATGTGTCCGTCGAGTTCGTGCGGCAGATGGTCGAGGAACCTGGCGAAGTCCTCCCTATCGAACTTCTTGAACGGTGCGAATTGCCAGAGCACGGGCCCGAGCTTGTTGCCAAGCTCGGCGAGCCCAGAGCCGATGAAGCGCCTGATGAAGGAACCGGTCTCGGCGAGCACTTTCTGCTGCGTGACGAGGCGCGGGCCCTTGACCGAGAACTTGAATCCGTCGGGCGCGGCCGCGGCCCATTTGCGAAAACTCGCCGGCGATTGCAGCCGGTAATGGGTGGCGTTGATTTCGATCGAGGTGAGGTGGCTCGCGGCATAAGCGAGCTCGTCAGCCTGCTTCAGCCCTTTGGGATAAAAGGTGCCGCGCCACGGCGCGTAGATCCACCCGCCGATGCCGACGCGAATCCGCCCAGGCTGTACTTCTCTCTTCCTCGACATCACCCACTCCGTGTCATGCCCGCGAAAGCGGGCATTCAGTTCTCACTGGGGTCTATGTTACTGGATTGCCCGGTCAAGCCGGGCAATGACAATGTGGGTTCCGAGCGGCGAAGCAACGGCCAAAACAAAAGAGCCGCGCCCGAAGGCGCGGCTCAATACGCGAGGGGTACATTACGCAGGGAACGCTAACAACGCGACGCAACCTACGCTTACTTGGGCAATCAGGACTAGAAGTCCATGCCGCCCATGCCGCCGCCACCGGGCATGGCCGGAGCGGACCCTTGCTTTTTCGGCTTCTCGGCGACCATCGCCTCGGTCGTGATCAGAAGACCGGCGACGGAGCCCGCATCCTGCAACGCCGTGCGCACCACCTTGGCCGGATCGATCACGCCCTGCTTGACGAGGTTGCCGTACTCGCCGGTCGCAGCGTTGAAGCCGAAGGAATAGTCGTCCTTGTCGATGATCTTGCCCACGACCACCGCGCCGTCCTCGCCGGCATTCTCGGCAATCTGCCGCGCGGGCGTCTGAAGAGCGCGCCGTACGATAGTCACGCCGACCTTCTGATCGTCGTTCGCGGTGTTGAGCTTGTCGAGCACCTTTTGGCTGCGGATGAGCGCGACGCCGCCGCCGGGCAGAATGCCCTCCTCGACCGCCGCGCGGGTTGCGTTCAGCGCATCGTCGACGCGATCCTTCTTCTCCTTCACTTCCATCTCGGTCACGCCGCCGACCTTGATCACGGCGACGCCGCCGGAGAGCTTGGCCAGCCGCTCCTGCAGCTTCTCGCGATCATAGTCGGAGGTCGTGTCCTCGATCTGCTGACGGATCTGCGCGACGCGAGCCTCGATGTCGGCCTTCTTGCCGGCACCATCGACGATGGTCGTGTCGTCCTTGGTGATGACCACCTTTTTGGCGCGGCCGAGCATGTCGAGCGTGACGTTCTCGAGCTTGATGCCGAGATCCTCGGAGATCACCTGGCCCGCGGTGAGCACGGCGATATCCTGGAGCATGGCCTTGCGGCGGTCGCCGAAGCCCGGGGCCTTCACGGCCGCGACTTTCAACCCGCCGCGGAGCTTGTTGACCACGAGCGTGGCGAGAGCCTCGCCCTCGACGTCCTCAGCGATCACGAGAAGCGGCTTGCCCGACTGAACGACGGACTCGAGCAGCGGCAGGATCGACTGGAGGTTCGAGAGCTTCTTCTCGTTGATGAGGATGTAGGGGCTCTCGAGTTCGACCCTCATCTTGTCGGCGTCGGTGATGAAATAGGGAGAAATGTAGCCGCGGTCGAACTGCATGCCCTCGACCACGTCGAGCTCGGTCTCGAAGGCCTTGGCCTCCTCGACGGTGATGACACCGTCATTGCCGACCTTCTGCATGGCCTTGGCGATCATGGCGCCGATCTCATGGTCGCCATTGGCGGAGATGGTGCCGACCTGGGCGATCTCCTCGCTCGAGGTGACCTTCTTGGCCTTGGCGCTCAGCTCGGCGATCACGGCGCTGACCGCGAGGTCGATACCGCGCTTCAGGTCCATCGGATTGGCGCCGGCAGCGACCGACTTGGCGCCCTCCTTCACGATCGCTTGAGCGAGAACGGTCGCCGTCGTCGTGCCGTCGCCGGCGGTGTCGGAGGTCTTGGACGCGACCTCGCGCACCATCTGCGCGCCCATATTCTCGAATCTGTCGTCGAGCTCGATCTCCTTGGCGACCGTTACGCCATCTTTGGTGATGCGCGGCGCGCCGAAGGATTTCTCGAGCACGACATTGCGGCCCTTGGGCCCGAGCGTCACCCTGACCGCGTTGGCCAAGACGTCGACGCCGTGCAGCATGCGCTCGCGGGCATCCTGTCCAAATTTCACTTCCTTAGCAGCCATTGCTGTTTACTCCGTTGGGGATTTGGCCTAGGCGGCCTTCTTCTTGGCTACGGCGCCTTCCAGCACGCCGAGAATGTCGCTCTCTTTCATGATGAGCAGGTCTTCACCGTTGATCTTCACTTCGGTGCCGGACCACTTACCAAACAGCACGCGGTCACCAGGCTTCACATCGAGTGGCTGAAGCTTGCCCTTCTCGTCGAGGGCACCAGGGCCGGTGGCGACGATTTCGCCCTGCTGTGGCTTCTCCTTGGCGGTATCGGGAATGATGATCCCGCCGCGCGTCCTATCGTCCTCCTCGATACGGCGTACGACGACGCGGTCGTGCAGTGGACGAAACTTCATCTCTTGGACCTCCTCCAGGCATGTGAATGGGAAGGGCGTCCCTTCGAAGACGCGCCCTTTAAGTTATGTAGATGGGCGTTTTGGCACTTTCAAGGGCAGAGTGCCAACCGTTAGCAATTCTTCGCAATTGCTGCCAACATGCTGATTCAGTTCATAAAACAGGGTGGACGCAACCACGATCGGTGATTAAGACTTATAAAACTGAAAAAGACTCAAACGGCAGGGCTTACGCATGGACAATGGCTTCCTGCGCCAAATCGACGGCTTCTCGCTCACCACGGCGGAGATTCTCTACCGCTTCCCCGACCACCCGCAGCTCTTGCAGAGCTATATCTGGCAGGACTACGACCTCGCGCCGCGCTTTCCGAAGCTCACCGACTTCCTCGATTTCTGGGCGGCCAATCTCGAGGGCGCGCTCTACCGCATCCGCGTCGCGCATCGCCGCCTGATCGCTCCAGCCGAGTTCAGCTTCGTCGAGGGCGAGCTCAGGCTGCATTAGCAGCGAGGCGTGATGTCTAGGCCGGGACCAGTGAGACGTTGATGCTGTGCACGGCGCAACTCTCGGCGAGATCCGCCTTCTTGCCCGGATTGAGGGCGTTGACGTTGCTCTCGACGCCATTCGCCGTCCAGCGGCTCTTATAGGCCAGAATGACGCCTCTCGGCACGTCGGCCGAGACGGCAAGGCGCAGCGTAATCGTGCCGGTCGGATTGCCGATCCTTACGCGTGCACCATTGGCAATCCCTCGCGACTTGGCCTCATCGGGATGCACGAAAGCCGCGTCCTCGCCGAGCTGCTTCAGCACTTTGGGGTCATTGCCGAAGCTGCTGTTCATCAGCCATTTCGACGCCGGGGAGAGGAGACGAAGCTCGCCTTCAAGCGGCCGCTCCTCGGCGGAGGGGAAGGGCGCATGCGGCAGTCCCGCGTTGGTGAAGGCACTGCCGGTCAACTCGATTTTGCCCGACGGCGTTCGATAATCATGCTGCTCGAATTGCACCACCGGTTCAGCCGGGTATTCGATCGTACCGGCCGCGGCCAGCGTCTCGAAGGTCAGGCCGGGCTTGGCCTGATCGAGAAGTTT
>DATJZL010000106.1:0-12423 GCA_035499115.1 Methyloceanibacter sp.
GCTTTCCGAGCGGGGGCGGTTCAGGCCGCGGCGGCGGCATCGGCATCGTCGGGATTCTTATCATCCTCGCCCTGATGTGGTTCTTTGGCATCGACCCGACCGTGCTCATGCAAGGGGGCGGTCCAGGGGGCGATGAAGGGAACTTCCCCGATATTCACCTGCCGCAGTCCCATCCCGGACCGGACACGACCAATTTCCCGGCGCCGAGCACCCCGCAAGGCCCGCCGCTCGAGCATCCCAAGACGGCGAGCGACGACGACTTGAAGCAGTTCGTCTCGGTCGTGCTGGCCGATACCGAGGACGTCTGGCAGGACATCTTCCGCCAATATGGCGACACCTACAGCGACCCGAAGCTCGTGCTCTATTCGGGCTCGGTGCGCTCGGCCTGCGGTATGGGCATGTCCGCCATGGGCCCGTTTTACTGCCCTAACGACGAGAAAGTTTACATCGACCTCGACTTCTATAAGGAGCTGAAGGACCGCTTCAAGGCACCCGGCGACTTCGCGCAAGCCTATGTCATCGCCCACGAGATCGGCCACCACGTGCAGAAGCTGCTCGGCATCATGGATCAGGTGGAAGCCGCGCGGCAGCGCATGGGCCAGACCGAGGCGAACGCACTTCAGGTGCGCGTCGAGCTGCAGGCCGACTGCTTCGCCGGCATCTTCGCCAATCATGCCCAGGAGACCAAAAACATCATCGAGCCCGGCGACATCGACGAGGCGCTCAATGCCGCAAGCGCGATCGGCGACGACAAGATCCAGAGGCAGACGCAGGGTTATGTTGTGCCGGATTCCTTCACTCACGGCTCCTCTGCCCAGCGCCAGCGCTGGTTCAAGCGCGGTTATGAAAGCGGCAAGCTCGAAAGCTGCGATACTTTCAATACCGATCAGCTTTAGGCGGAACTTTATCCTCGGCTGCGACTTATGCGGCCGGGGACCCTCGCGGCGCGCCCGATTGTGCGGCGCGGCGGCGGGGGCGTAGTCTGGTCGCACCAATAAGATTCGCTGGAGCGAACCCAGGCGGTGGGGGATCGATAAATTGCGCGCAGCGCATTGGCTTTGGCTGTGCCTTTTTGCCGCACTGATGCTTGCCGCAACGGGGCTCGGACTGGCTACTCCGAGCAACGACGTCATCGTGCTCGGCGCGGCGGTTTCGTTGACCGGCAAATATGCGCAGGACGGGATCGACACCAAGAACGGCTACGATCTCGCCGCCCGCAAGATCAACGACAAGGGCGGCATCAAGATCGGCGGCAAGAACTACAAGATCGTCCTGCGCTACTACGACGACGAGTCGACGCCGACGCACGGTACCGAGCTTGCCGAGCGGCTCATCCAGCAGGACGGGGTGAAATTCCTACTCGGGCCTTGCAGCTCTGGCCTGACCAAGGCGATTCTGCCCATCGTCGAAAAGCATAAGGTGCCGATGATCGAGGCGAACGGCGCGGCACGCGAGCTGTTCACCCAGGGCTACCGATACCTCTTCGCCGTCCTGTCGACCGCGGATCAGTACCTCACGCCGGCCATCGATCTCGCTGCCGAGCACGCCAAGGATCTGGGCAAGACGCCGGAGACGTTGCTCGTTGCGCTTGCCGTGGAGAACGATCCATTCGCCCAGGACGTTCGCGCCGGCGTCCTTGATGACGTGCAGCGACACGGCATGCAGGTTGTCATCGACGATCAGCTTCCTCCCGAGCTGAACGACATGTCGATGACTCTCACCAAGATCAAGGCGCTGAAGCCGGACGTGCTTGTCGTCTCAGGCCACGAGAAGGGAGCGCTCACCGCCATCACTCAGATCGATGCCTTGAAGGTCTATGTGCCCATTCTCGCCATGACTCACTGCGACTCGGCGCAGATCGCCGAGAAGCTCGGTCAGGCGGCCGAATACACCTTCTGCGCTCATCAATGGCACGAGACGCTCGGCTATAAGGATGACGTGTTCGGCTCGGCCGGCGACTTCGCCAAGGCGTTCAAGGAGGCCTACGACTACGAGGCGCCTTATCAGGCGGCCCAGTCAGCGGCCGCCGTACATGTCTATGCCGACGCCTTCAGACGCGCGCAGAGCCTGGATCCAGAGAAAGTACGCGACGCCATCGCCGCGACCGAGCTCGATACCCTCTATGGCCCCGTGAAGTTCGACGAGGCGGGACGCAACATCGCCAAACCCATGGTGCTGAGCCAGGTGCTGCACGGCAAGTATGTTGTGGTCGCCCCCGCCCAATGGGCGACCGAGAAGCCCGTCATCCCAAGACCTTCCCACTGAGAATAGTCGCTATGTGCCTGGTTGCAGGAAGGCCGGTCAAGGCAGGGCGACGGTGCGACCTGCTCGCCGCCCCCGATATCGAGCGGCCCTTTCTCGGTGGCGGATTAGAGCGAGTCGCCCGCGTAGACCGTCGCCGCGCAAGGACGCGATGCCTTCTTGAACAGAGCGCAAGCTTGCTCAGCCTCGGCCGCATTGGCAAAGGGCCCGGCGATCAACCGCCACTTCTTGTCGGGCGCGAGCACGCGACGCGGCTGAAGCCCGGCGACGAGGGCGCCATGATTGGTGAGGAACTCGCGCCAGAGCGGGCGCAACGCATCCTGCTTGGCGACGGTGCCGATCTCGATGCCGTAGCGCGTCGTGCCGTCATTGGCGGCGGGCGGCAAGGCGACGGGATCGAGGCTCGCGCTCTCGGTCGCAGCCGGTGTTTGGTTCGGCGTCTCCGGCGAAGGCGAGGACGCATCTGCGCCGCCGGGGGTCGCATCCTCGACCGGCGGGACATCGGCTTCCGAGACCGTGACCGGCGGAGGAATGTCCTTCTTAGCATCCGCCTCGTCATCGCCGGGCTCAGAGGTCGTGACGGGCGGCGGAGGCGCGGCCGCAGGCTTGGGCTCGGCCTTCTCGACCGGCTTCGGTTCGGCGGCCGCAACCGTGACGGGCGCTGGTTTCTCAGCCGGCTTGACGTCGGCCGGCTTGACGATCGGGGTCGGCTTCTCCGGCGGCGGAGGTGGCGTGATCGCGGGCGCTGCTGCGACCACCTCAGGCTTCTTGGGTGGCGTCACCGGCGCTGCTGCGGCGGCCGCTGGCTCCGGCGGCGGCGCTGAGGCGGGGCTCGGAGGCGCGGTTGAAGCGAGCGGGCCGCCGTTCTTGTCACTCGGATTGATGCGCGCGCTGAGGTCCGCTACCTGCTGCGACAGGTCGCGCATGGCCTGTTTGATTTCGGCAAGCTCCTTGTCGCGAGCCTCGAGCAACTCGGAAACTTGGTCAGAGGTCAGCGAAGCGGTGGTGGAGCCGCTGAGAGCTGAGGTCGCGTCGCCGAGCGAGGCGGTCTGGCGTCCGAAGGCCGTGGGATTGGCGAACAGCGTGAAGAGATAGAGTGCCGAGAAAGCCGCGAGCACAATCCAGAAGAAGGCCAAGAGGCCCTTCGTCCAGTTCTTTCCCTCGCTCCGGCGTCTCCTCAGCATCGGGTCGAAACCTCCCGTTCGCGAAATTCCGGTCCAAAAACGACGCCAATATGGCTAATCTAACGCTTGCCCGCCCACGTCTCGAAGATGACTCTCCCGCTTGTCCCCGTCAATTCACCGCGGCTCCGAGCCCGAAATCGACCCCTCTGTAGGGTTATGGCCCTCACCACGGCTTTGGACTAGACAGGTCGCCGCCGGTTCGGCGCTCTTGTCGAGCGATTCGGCGACGATCGCCTCACTCATGGCAGGCTGGTGCGACCGGCTCAAGGCAGGATTAACGGAAGTGGCGATCTTCATCACGAGCGGGCTATTGGCAGCACGCCATTTTGTCGGGGTTTGGACGTAATGTTCGGCTTGAATCGGCAGTGGTCCAGGGCTTCATGACGCAATCCCCGTCTCTCGGCATCATCCTTGCCGCCGGCAAGGGCACACGGATGAAATCGGCCGTGCCCAAAGTGCTGCACAAGCTCGCCGGAGCGCCGATGATCGCCCATGTGCTCGGTGCTACGCAGGCAGCCGGCATCGCCAAGACGGCACTCGTGGTCGGCCCCGGCATGGAGGACGTGGCGCAAGCGGCGTCGGCTCTCGAGCCGAGGCTTCAGGTCTACGTCCAACCACAGCAGCAGGGGACTGCCGATGCGGTGAAGGCCGCGCGTCAGGCCTTCGAGGATATCGCCGGCCACGTGCTAATTCTCTATGGAGACACGCCGCTGCTCCGCCCCGAGACTCTGGAAGCCGTCGGCGCCGAGCTCGCTGCCGGTGCCGATCTCGTCGTCATCGGCTTCGAGGCCGAGAACCCGACCGGTTACGGGCGCCTCCTGCTCGACGACCGGGGACGGCTGGTCGCCATCCGCGAGGAGAAGGACGCGAGCGATGAGGAGCGCGCGCTGACGCTGTGCAATTCCGGCATCATGGGGTTCCGCTCGAGCAAGACGCTGCTCGGTCTGCTCGGCCGCATCGGCAAGAACAACGCCAAGGGCGAGTTCTACCTGACCGACGCCGTCGCGCTCGCGGCCGGCGACAGGCTTGAGGCGAGGATCGTGCTGGCAAGCGACGCGGAGGTACTGGGCGTCAATTCGCGCGCCGAGCTTGCCGAAGCCGAGACAGCCATGCAACAACGCTTGCGCGCCCGCGTCATGGCCGACGGCGCGACCCTGATCGCGCCCGACACGGTGTTCCTGAGTCATGACACGAAGATCGGCAAGGACGTGCTGATCGAGCCGCATGTGGTGATCGGCGTGCGCGTCACCATCGCCGATCGGGCAATCATCAAGGCCTTCTCTTATATGGAGGATGCGCGCATCGGTGAGGGCGCGAGCGTCGGGCCCTTCGCGCGGCTAAGGCCGGGCGCCGATCTCGCCAAGAACTCCCATATCGGCAATTTCGTCGAGATCAAGCAGTCGGAGATCGGCGAAGGCGCCAAGGTCAATCACCTCACTTATATCGGCAATGCGAGTGTCGGCGCCCGCGCCAATGTCGGTGCCGGCACCGTCACCTGCAACTATGATGGCTTCGGCAAGTACAAGACCGAGATCGGGGCGGGCGCCTTCATCGGCTCGAACTCATCGCTCGTCGCCCCTGTGAAGATCGGTGAGGGCGCCTATATCGGATCGGGCAGCGTGATCTCCAAGGATGTCGAGGCCGACGCGCTCGCTCTCAGCCGCGCGCCGCAGGAAGAGCGCAAGGGCTGGGCCGCGCGTGCGCGGGAGCGGCATGGCCGCGGCAAAGCCAAGGACGATGGAAACAAAGGGACATAGCTCGTGAGTTGCGGCATGGAAATGGGCCGTTTAGCTAAGTGCAAGGGTAGGCGGGAGTAGGGTCGATGTGCGGCATCGTTGGCGTTCTCGGCAAAGGGCCGGTCGCGGAGCAGCTTGTCGACGCGCTGAAGCGTCTCGAATATCGCGGTTACGATTCGGCCGGCGTCGCCACCGTCGAGAACGGCCATCTCGCGCGCCGGCGCGCCGAAGGCAAGCTGCGCAATCTCGAGCAAAAGCTTAAGACCGAGCCGCTCATGGGCGCGACCGGTATCGGCCACACGCGCTGGGCGACGCATGGCAAGCCGGTCGAGGCCAACGCCCACCCGCACATGACCGACCTCGTGTCGGTCGTGCATAACGGCATCATCGAGAATTTTCGCGAGCTCAAGACCGAGCTCATGGCGGAAGGCGCGGTGTTCACGTCCGACACCGACACCGAGGTCATCGCCCATCTCATCACGCGCGAGCTCAAGGCCGGCAACGATCCGGTGCACGCGGTGTTCAACGCGCTCAGGCGGGTCGAGGGCGCTTTCGCTCTCGCCATGATCTTCGCCGGCTATGACGACCTCATGATCGTCGCGCGCCAGGGCAGCCCTCTCGCCATTGGCTATGGCGACGGCGAAATGTTCGTCGGCTCGGACGCCATCGCGCTGGCGCCCTTCACCGACGCCATCGCCTATCTCGAGGACGGCGACTGGGCGGTGCTGACGCGCAAGGGCATCGCCATCCGCGACCGGAACGGCAAGGCGGTCGAGCGGCCGGTCACCCGCTCGCAGGCGAACGCTCTCCTCATCGACAAGGGCAACTACCGGCACTTCATGGCCAAGGAGATTCACGAGCAACCCGAGGTGATCGGCCACACGCTCGCCGGCTATGTCGATCTCGCCACTAACCGCGTCGACCTCCCTCCACTTCCTTTCGACTTCGCCACTCTGCGCCGGCTCTCGATCTCCGCCTGCGGCACGGCCTTCTATGCCGGCCTCGTCGCCAAATATTGGTTCGAGCGCTGGGCGAAGCTCCCGGTTGATGTCGATATCGCGTCCGAGTTCCGCTACCGCGAGACCGCGCTCGAGCAAGGAGGCGCGGCACTGTTCGTCTCACAGTCGGGCGAGACCGCCGATACGCTGGCAACGCTCCGCTACTGTCGCGCGCAAGGTCAGCACATCATCTCGGTGGTAAATGTGCGCGAATCCTCCATCGCGCGGGAATCGGATGTCGTTCTTCCGACTTTGGCAGGCCCAGAGATCGGCGTCGCCTCGACTAAGGCCTTCACCTGCCAGTTGACTGTGCTTGCCTGCCTCGCTATCGCCGCCGGCAAGGCGCGCGGCGTGATCGGCCCCGATCTCGAGGCCGAGCTCGTGCAGGCGCTGGCCGAGGTGCCGCGCCACATGGGAACGGTGCTGCGCGATGAGCAACCCTACGAGACGCTGGCGCACAATCTCGCGAAGGCACATGACGTGCTCTATCTCGGGCGGGGCTTAAGCTACCCGGTCGCGCTGGAAGGCGCCCTTAAGCTGAAAGAGATTTCCTACATCCATGCCGAGGGCTATGCCGCCGGAGAGCTGAAGCATGGCCCGATTGCTTTGATCGACGAGAACATGCCCGTGATCGTCATCGCGCCGCGCGACGATCTCTTCGACAAGACCGTCTCGAACATGCAGGAGGTCGCGGCCCGGGCCGGCAAGATCATTCTGGTGAGCGACGCCGACGCCGCGAGCACCGGCTGCGCCGTCACCGCGCGCCTTGCCGTACCGCCGTTGCACCGTTTCGTGACGCCGCTCGTCTATGCGGTGCCCGTGCAGTTGATCGCCTATCACACGGCGACCTTCATGGGGACCGACGTGGATCAGCCGCGAAACCTCGCCAAATCCGTGACGGTGGAATAGACTGAGCCTCGGATTTGCCCGATTTCTTTGCTTGAGCAAGGACATGGCGGATCATCGGAAGACTTTCCGGCCGCGCCATCTTGTATTGGGCGCGTCGCTCTTGCTTGTCGGCTCGATTCTTCCAGCTCTCGCCGAGGATGCGGGACTTAAGAACGGGGCGGCCTCGCTCGCTGCTGGCAAATACGACAACGCCGTGCGGCAACTGTCCTCGACCATCAATGCCGACAACGCGGCGCCCACGGAGGCGGCACGGGCGCTTTATCTTCGCGGCATTGCCTATCGCAAGCTCGGCCAGCCGGCGCGCGCCATCTCGGATCTCGGCGCCGCGATCTTTCTCGGCCTTCCCGACGAGGATCGCGTCAAGGCGCTGGTCAATCGCGGGCTCGCCTATCAGGCCGCCGGTCTCCCGAGCCAGGGCGATGCCGAGATCGCACAAGCCCGCGGCGTGGGCGGGAGCGGGGCTGTCGATCAGCTGATCGCCGAGGGTGGTGGGACGCCCGCAGGCGCAGCGGCAACCTCCGCTGAGAACCTGACCAGTACGGCCGGCGCCTCAGGGCAATGGACCACAACGGCGAATGCAGAGACGGGAGGGGCAGGTGCGAGCAGCGGCAATCGCGTGAGCCGCTGGTTCGGCTCGCTGACCGGCTCGTCCTCTTCTCCGCCGCCGACCGAGCCCGTAAGTGCGCCAGCCGAGAGCTCGGCGGCAGCAATCCCGGCGCCATCCAAGCCGCCGGCCGCTCCGAGCACGGGATGGGGTGCTCAGACACAAGCCGGCGAGACCGCGGCGGCCAGCAGCCCGCCTCCGTCGCCGAGCAGCCCGCCTCCTGCGCCGAGCACGGGATGGGGCGCAAAGACGCACGGGGGTGACACCGTCGTGGCGAGCGATGCGAGCCCAAGCCAGAGTCGTTGGAGCCGCTGGTTCTCCAAGACTGCCGAGGCCGATCAGACTGCTCCACCGCCGCCCCCTCCTGCGGCCGGGGGCAGAGGTGGCTTCCAATTGCAACTCGCCACCAGCCGCTCGGAAGGCGACGCGCAGGCGCTTTGGAAGCAGGTCTCGAGCGCAAATACCGGCCTCTCCGGCAAGTCGCCGGATATCGAGAAGGTTGATATCGGCAATTTCGGCACCTTCTATAGTCTCAAGGTCGGACCCTTCCCGGATAAGGCGGAAAGCCTTAAGGTCTGCAATGCGCTGAAGCGGAATGGTGTCGATTGCTCGGTCGTTTCGCCCGAGGCGCAGTAATCCTTATCGCCGCGTCGGACTTGGCATGCGTCGGCGCATCGCGAGCCGAACCTGCCTCTGCTATTGACTGACAGTCGCTGACACGCTTTCCAAGACCCATGAAGACCAACGACAAGACGACAATCGTCCCGAAGCCCCGCGACGAGAAGGTTGCGCGCGAAAGCGAAATTGATTTGAACCTCGGACAGGAGCCGGCCTCGTCGCATTTCGGCGCGCGGCTCCGCGGCTATTTCCTCACCGGGCTGATCGTCGTGGGGCCGGTCGCCATCACCATCTATGTCGTGTGGTGGTTCATCAATCTGGTCGACGCCTGGGTGAAGCCGCTGCTGCCCCAGGACTATCTTCCCGACACCTATCTTCCCTTCAAGCTGCCGGGCGTCGGGCTCATCGTCGGCATCATCGGGCTGATGGTGGTCGGCGCGCTCACCGCCAACCTGTTCGGGCGCACCATCGTCAGTTATGGCGAGATGATGCTCGACCGCATGCCGGTGATCCGCGGCGTCTATCGCCTGATCAAGCAGATCTTCACCACCATCTTCTCCAAGAGCGGAACCTCGTTCAAACGTGTGGGACTGATCGAGTTTCCCCGCCGCGGGCTCTACGTGCTCGTCTTCCTCGCCGGCGACCCGCCGCAGGAGGTCGACGAGAAGATCGGCGGCGGCAACCCGCTCATCACCGTGTTCATGCCCAACGGCCCGAACCCGACCACCGGATTCATCGTATTCATGCCGGCGAGCGAAGTGATCCCGCTCGACCTTGCCGTCGAGGACGCGGCGAAGCTCATCGTCTCGGCCGGTCTCGTCGGGCCTGACCAGCAGCAGGAAGAGTTGCGCAAGCTCGCGCGCGCCAAGGCAGGCAAGCCCGTGCCCGAGGAAGAGCCGGTCGTTTAGTCACCCCGCACGCATCAGCCTGACGGCGTCATCGCGTTCGAAGAGATAGAGCAGGAGCTTTAGAGTCTCGGCGTTCTCGCCTGCGAGCTCGGGATCGCGCGTGAGGATGAGACGCGCCTCGTCGCGCGCGGCTTGCAGCAGAGACTCATGCTCGGGAAGCCGCGCGATACGGAAGAGCGGAAGCCCGCTCTGCCGCGTGCCGAGCACCTCGCCGCCGCCGCGCAGACGCAAATCCTCCTCGGCGATGACGAAGCCGTCCTCCGTCCGCCGCATCACGCTTAGACGCTCGCGCGCCGTGTCCGACAAAGGCTGGCGGTAGAGCAGGATGCAAGATGACTCCTTCGCGCCGCGTCCGACGCGGCCTCTCAGCTGGTGAAGCTGTGCCAGCCCGAAGCGCTCGGCGTGCTCGATGATCATGACCGAGGCGTTGGGCACGTCGACGCCGACCTCGATGACGGTGGTGGAGACGAGGATGGAGAGCGCGCCCGAGGCGAATTCCGCCATCACCCGGTCCTTCTCCTTGCCGGCGAGTCTGCCGTGCACCAGGCCGACGCGATCGCCGAAACGCTTGGCGAGCTCGGCGTGGCGCTCCTCTGCCGCCGCGAGGTCGAGCAGCTCAGACTCTTCGACCAGAGGGCAGACCCAATAAACCTGAGTCCCCGAGGCAATAGCGCGCCCGATCCTGGCGATCACCTCCTCCAGCCGCTCAAGCGGCACGTTGGCCGTGGCAACAGGCTTTCGCCCCGGCGGCTTCTCGTCGAGGCGCGAGACGTCCATGTCGCCGTAGCTCGTGAGCAAGAGCGTGCGCGGGATGGGCGTCGCCGTCATGACGAGCAGTTCGGCACCGCTGCCGCTTCCCTTACTTTGCAATGCGAGACGTTGATGCACGCCGAAACGATGCTGCTCGTCGATCACCACCAGGCCGAGATCGCGGAATTGGATCGGATCCTGGAACAGCGCGTGCGTGCCGATGAGGAGGTCGATGCGTCCTGGTTCCAACTCGGTAAGAATAGCCTCGCGCTCGCGCCCACGCTCGCGTCCCGTAAGCAGCGCGATGCGCAAGCCCGCAGGCGCCGCGAGCGTGTTGATCGTCTTCAGATGCTGGCGCGCGAGTAGCTCGGTCGGCGCCATCAGCGCGCCTTGCGTGCCGGCTTCGACCGCGCCGGCTAGAGCGAGCAGAGCCACCACCGTCTTGCCACTGCCGACATCACCCTGCAGCAGGCGGAGCATGCGGTGAGGGCTCCCGAGGTCGGCATCGATCTCCCCGAGAGCGCGGGTTTGCGCGCCTGTGAGCTTGAAGGGAAGGGCAGCGATAATCGCCGTGCGCAATCTTCCCGTGGCAACAAGCCGCCGGCCGGCCCGCTTCTTCATGCGCTGGCGGATGACGGCGAGCGCAAGCTGATTGGCGAGCAGCTCATCGTAGGCGAGGCGCATCCGTGCGGGAGCCGTCGGCGAGAGATCGACCTCGCCCGCCGGCGCATGCAGAAGATGAAGCGCATCGCCGAAAGATGGCCAGTCGTTTCGCCGACGAAATGGTTCGTCCATCCATTCAGGCAGCGACCGGAGCCGCGTAAGCGCCTCGCCGATCGCCTTGCGCAGCACCGAATTGGAGAGGCCTGCGGTCAAAGGATACAGCGGCTCATGCACGGGGAGGGAACTCGCCCCGCTCTTCTCCGCCGCGTCCATCGCCACTACATGGTCGGGGTGAGGCATCTGCAGCCAGCCGTCATAGGACTCGAGCCGGCCCGAGACGAGGCGCTTGGCGCCGACCGGCAACAGGCGCTTGAGATAGGCCGGATCGGCATTGAAATAGACGAGCTCGAAGGCAGCGCCCGACACATCCTCGACGAGGACCTTGTAGGGCGCGCGCGCCCCGCGCCGTCCACCGCCCGGCCGGTGCTCGCCCACCGTCACCTCGAGCGTGGCAAGCTCGCCGATCTTCGCCTCGGAAACAGCTGAGTTGACGGCGCGATCGATCACCGCGACCGGCAGATGCCAAAGGAGATCGATGACGCGGGCATGCGCGCCGGCATGGCGCGGAGCGAGCAGCTTGTTCAGCAATGCCTCGACCTTTGGCCCCACGCCCTTGAGCGAGCGCACGGTGGCGAATAGGGGAGCTAGAAGGGAAGGGCGCATGGCCGATCTATAGCTGATGCACTTCCTTTGTTGTCGTCCGGCGCGGGAGTAGGGTGCAAAAGCGGCCGCGCCGAATCGGTCGCAGAGCCCCCCGGCCTTGACAGCATAAGGCCCGCTCGCTCTAACCGAGGCATCCGACCTCTGGAATAATCGCTATGTCCGGCAGTGATGTTGGAATGCGCCGGCGTCGGGCGCTATGGCGGGCCACCCACCGGGGCTCGAAAGAGATGGACTTTCTGCTCGGCCGCTATGCCGAAGCCGCGCTTGATGGAATGAACGCCAACGATATCAGCATCTTCGAGCGCCTGATCGACATCCCGGACCCCGAGATCGAGAGCTCCGTTCTGGAAGGTCATTCCTTGGGCGATCCCGACCTCGACGAACTCCTGCTGCTTGTGAGGCGTTTTCACGGCCTCGACCGGACCCGCTAATCCCGACCCATTCTTGCAAATGTCCACCTCGAAGCTTCCATCTTTGCCGGTCGAGCGTCTGCTCAAACGGAGTCCAGCCATTGCCAGCGGAGTGCCGGAGGGGCTCGACGCGCTCCTCCTCGGCGAGCTTGCGCGGCATGCCCGCGCCGGAGGCGCCGTCCTGCATGTGGCGCGCGACGCGAACCGCCTCGCGACGCTCGAAGAGGCGATCCCGTTCTTCGCGCCCGACATCGAGGTGCTGAGCTTCCCCGCCTGGGACGGCGTTCCCTACGACCGCGTGGCGCCCAATGCCGAGACCATCGCCGAGCGGATCGCCACCCTTGCCGCTCTGATCGACCGCGCGGCGCACGCAACGCAGCCGCTCGTCGTCCTGACCACGATCAATGCCGCGCTCCAGCGCGTGCCGCCGCGCGATTTCATCGCCGCATCGAGCGTAAGCCTCCATGCCGGCAACGTCACCAGCATGCAGACGCTGATCGAGCGGCTCGAGGCGTCCGGCTACGCGCGCTCAGGCACGGTGGTCGATCCCGGGCAATACGCGGTGCGCGGCGGCATCCTCGATCTCTTTCCTCCGGGCGGCGAGCCGGTCCGTCTCGACTTCTTCGGCGACACGCTGGAATCGATCAGATCCTTCGAG
>DATJZL010000107.1:0-15721 GCA_035499115.1 Methyloceanibacter sp.
GATGAGAGCGAGAATGAGGAACATGACGTTGCGTTCGACCTGGAGGGCGGTGAAGAAGGTCGCGTTCCGCTGCCGCCAATCGCTCACATAGATGCTCGGTCCGCCGGCGGTGATGATCTTCGGCGAGAGCGCGCCCACCTCGTCTGGGGAATCGAGCACGACTTCGAGCACGGTGACGCTGTGAGGCTGATTGAAATAAAGCTGCGCCTCGTTCAGCGGCATGAACAGGATCGACGCGTCATATTCCGACATGCCGATTTCGAAGATGGCGACCACCGGATAGCGCTTCACGCGCGGTGCCGTGCCGAGTGCGGTCGATGCTCCGCGCGGGGTGAGCAGAGAGACCTGATCGCCGACCCTGACATTGAGCTCGTTGGCAAGCCGGCTTCCAAGCGCGACGCCAGGCTGCTTGTCGAAGCCGTCGAGAGTGCCGAAGCGTACATTCTTGGAGACCGCCTTGAGCTCCTTGAGGTCCTTCTCGCGCAAGCCCCGCACCAGCGCGCCGCTCGAGGTGGAGGGCGTTGAGATCATCACCTGCCCTTCGACGAGCGGCAGAGCGTATTTCACGCCCTGCACTTTGCGGATGCGGTTCGCCACATCGTCAAAGTCGGAGAAGTCCGAAAGACTGTGCACCACGACATGCCCGTTAAGCCCGAGCATCTTGTTGAACAGCTCCTGGCGGAAACCGTTCATCACCGCCATGACGATGATGAGCGTCGCGACGCCCAAGCTGATGCCGATGAAGGAGAACCCGGCGATGACCGAGATGAAGCCCTCCTTGCGGCGCGCCCGCAAATAGCGAAGCGCCACCATCCATTCGAAGGGCGAGAATGCCCGCGTGCCGTGCTCTGCGCTCATGACACTTCCCTCTTCGCCTCGGCCTGTGACGTGAGGAGCCGATTGAAGGCGGATTCGAAGGTAAGACTATGGCGGGCGCCGGTTGAGCGCTCTTTCAGCTCGATCTCGCCCGAAGCAAGTCCCTTGGGACCGACGACGAGCTGAAAAGGCAAGCCAATCAAGTCCATAGCCGCAAATTTCGCCCCTGCCCGCTCGTCGCGGTCGTCGTAGAGCACGCTCAAGCCTGCCGCCTCGAGCTTGGCGTAGATGTCCTCGCAGGCTCTGTCGGTGGCCGTGTCGCCGACCTTGACGTTGATCAGCCCAACGTCGAAGGGTGTCACCGATTTCGGCCAGATGATGCCTTGACCATCGTGGGAGGCCTCGATGATAGCTCCGACCAGGCGTGAAACGCCGATTCCGTAAGAGCCCATCTGCACCGTGATGAGCTCGCCGTCGGGCCCCTGCACGCGTGCGCCCATGGGTTCGGAATATTTTGTGCCGAAGAAGAAGATATGGCCGACCTCGATGCCACGCGCCGTCACGCGGTCCTTCTCGGCTACCTCCTTGGCGAAGCGCTCGGCCTCGTGCTTCTCCGAGGTAGCGGCATATTTGCCGGTGAAGGCGTCGACCATCGGGGACAGATCGCCGTCATAGTCGATGTCGGCGTCGGGCGGTTCGAGCGCGATGAGGTCCTTGTGGCAGTGGACCTCGCTCTCGCCGGTTTCGGCGAGGATGATGAACTCATGACTGAGATTGCCGCCGATCGGCCCGGTCTCGGCAACCATCGGCACCGATTTCAGCCCCATACGGGCGAAGGTGCGCAAATAGGCGACGAACATCTTGTTGTAGGATTTGCGTGCGTCCTCGACCGTCAAGTCGAAGGAATAGGAATCTTTCATCAGGAATTCGCGGCCGCGCATCACGCCGAATCGCGGCCTGATCTCGTCGCGGAACTTCCATTGTATGTGATAGAGGATGCGCGGCAGATCCTTGTAGGACTTCACCGCGTCACGGAAGATTGCCGTTATCAGCTCCTCGTTGGTCGGACCATAGAGCATCTCGCGCTCGTGACGGTCCTCGATGCGAAGCATCTCCTTGCCGTAGGCCTCGTAGCGGCCGCTCTCCTTCCACAGGTCTGCCGGCTGAATGGTCGGCATGAGCAGCTCAAGCGCTCCGGCACGGTCCTGCTCCTCGCGCACGATCCGCTCGATCTTATGCAGCACTTTGAAGCCGAGAGGCAGCCAGGAATAGATGCCGGCGCTCGCCTGGCGGATGAGGCCCGCGCGAAGCATCAACTTATGCGAGATGATCTCCGCTTCCTTCGGATCGTCGCGGAGCAGCGGCAGAAAGTAGCGGCTGAGGCGCATTTGAGCTTATCGGGCGTTAGGGGGCGGATTGCGGTGCTCCGCCCGTTGCAGGTGAGCCGTTTGCGATGAACGGGAAGGCTTCACTCCCCGCCCGCCCTCAGGAAGCGGCTAATAACCCAGTTTCGCAAGGCGAGGCAATCCTGGCGAAAAAGCAGTGACCTGGAGACTGTCGCTCGAAGCGTCGTTGGTGACGTCCAGCACGCGACGAAGGCTCGATGCAAGCCAAAGTAGCACGCCTATTTCTCAGGCAAACAACGCCGCTATTCTCGCCAGCATGAAAGTGCATTTTATGTGAGATTTCGAGTAATTCCGTTTTGTCAAGAGGGGCAGGCAAGCATAAATCTACGGCGACGCGCCACAATGATGGTGACAATTTGGCACGGCTCGGTTAGGGTCTTTCCCACAACGTCGGAGAGTTCGGGACCGGTAACAGATCTCGGGTTCGAGCGTTGAGATTGGACCAGGTCCAAGTCTTGGGAGGAAGTAACTCCAGGCGCGCTGATCATGTAGGAGCATGGGCGCAGCCGCTTCTTGCTAGCATCCTCGATTGTCGGAGCCGACGGGCGAGCCTCGCGAGGCACGGGAGATAAGGAGTCGCGTTACTGAAGCAAGGTCGAACGGGCCTTGCTTTTTTTTTGAGGCTATGCGCCCCCCTCCCTCGCACCGCTACTGGATGTGCTCGTAGTGCGGAAGAAACGGAATGTCGTCGAGTGTGATCACGTGGTCGACGATGATCAGCCAAACCACAACAAACACGATGCTTGAGAGGACTGTGGTCGCTATCATCTTGGGCAAGAGATGGGGTGTATGCGGGGCGCTCTCGGCGGCGCCGGGCACCCCCTGCTCACCTTCCTCCTCTGACGTTCGCACGCCGATCGGGAGCACGGCGAACAGCACGGTCCACCAGATGACAAGGTAGATGGACGCGGCGAAGGCGATGGTCACGGCTTAGGCCTCCTCGAGCTCGACGAGCGTGCCACAGAAATCTTTGGGATGCAGGAACAGTACGGGCTTGCCGTGGGCGCCGATCTTGGGATCGCCTTGGCCGAGCACGCGCGCTCCTTGCGCCAGGAGCCGGTCGCGCGCTTCCTTGATGTCGGGAACCTCGTAACAGAGATGGTGGATGCCGCCATGCGGGTTTCGCTCGAGGAAGCCAGCGATGGGTGAGTTATCGCCGAGCACGCCGAGCAGCTCGATCTTGGTGTTGGGAAGCTCGATGAATACGGTGGTCACGCCGTGCTCGGGCTGGTCGACCTGTTCGGAGACCTTTGCCCCAAGCGTGCTCCGGTAGACCTCGGTCGCGGCCTTCAAGTCTGGCACGGCAATGGCGACATGGTTCAAACGGCCAATCATAGAACAGTCTCTCCTTTTGGCTCCTTTTAATGCGCTGTCGCGCTTTGCGCCACTTGAGCGCTGGTTAATGCGCTACCGGGCTTCGCGCTACTCGAGCGCTAAAGTACCGTCAGCAGCACCGAGCACATCGGCTTTTTGCCCCAGGCCTGGTTGACGGCGGCGCGCACGGAGCGGCGTACGGCCTCGCTCACCAGAGCCGAATCTTTCCGCCTCGGCCTCGGAATGCTCTCGATGGTGCCGATCGCCGCGTCACGCGCGATGGTCGAGAACGGCGTGCCTTGCGTGTCGGTCGCAGGCAGCCCTGTCACCGCGACTTCTGGGTCGGCCAGGAGAGCGCCTTTGTCGGACAGCACCAGCGACACTGCAACCGATCCGGCAAAGCTCAGCTTGCGCCGCTCGCGCACTTGGCCGTCGCCCTCGCGCGTCAGGATCATGCCGTCGCGGTAGAGCCGCCCGACGGGCACATCGTCGATGATCGCGGCAGGGCCCGGCAAGAGCCGCACCATGGTGCCGTTCCGCGCTCGCACCACCTCCATCACGCCAAGCCTCTCGGCGAGCAGGGCATGCGCCTCCAAATGCCTCGGCTCACCATGCATCGGGATGGCGACCGTCGGCTTCACCCAGCCATAGAGTAGCTCGAGCTCGCCGCGCCGTGGATGGCCCGAGACATGGACGGCGGCGTCCTGATCGGTGATGACCTCGATGCCTCGGTCGGCTAGGCCATTCTGAACTCGCCCCACGGGCTTCTCGTTGCCGGGGATGGTGCGCGAGGAGAAAATCACCCGGTCGCCCGGATCGAGCGTGACATTGGGGTGCTCTCCTTGGGCGATGCGCGCGAGTGCTGCGCGCGGCTCGCCCTGGCTGCCGGTGCAGAGCGCAACGACCTTCCTCGGCGGCAGCCTGGCGAAGGCGGTTTCATCGTGAAAGGAGAGGTCCTTGTCGAGATAGCCGGTCGCCTGCGCCGCTTCGATCACGCGATACATGGCGCGGCCGACCACCACGAGCTCGCGACCGGCGGCACGGGTGGCGTTCGCGACCGAGCGGAGGCGGGCGACATTCGAGGCAAAGGTCGTCACCGCAACGCGCTGGCGCGCGTTGCCGATGAGCCGGTTCAACGTCACGGCGACATCCGCCTCAGACAACGAGACGCCATCGCGCACGGCATTGGTCGAATCGCAGATGAGTGCGGCAAGCCCCTCATTGCCGAGTTCCTTCAGCCGCGCCTCGTCGGTGGGCGCGCTGGTCAGGGGATTCTCGTCGAGCTTCCAGTCGCCGGTATGAAGAGCCGCGCCGAGCGGGGTCCTGATCACGACCGCGGAAGGCTCGGGGATCGAATGCGACATGCTGATGAGCTCGACGTCGAATGGACCGATTGCGCGGCGGTCTCCGAGCGGCATGAGCTGAAGTGGGAAACCGTCGGCAAGCCCCATTTCTGAGAGCTTCGATTTCAGCATTTCCGCGGTGAAGGGCGTCGCATAGACGGGGACGCCTGCGAGCTGCGGCCAGAGATCGATGACCGCGCCGAAATGGTCCTCATGCGCATGGGTAAGCAAGAGGCCGGCGATATTGTGCTTTTCCTCGGCGAGGAAGCTGATGTCGGGAAGAATGACGTCGACGCCCGGCTCGGTCTCGCTGCCGAAGGTCACGCCCATGTCGACGATCAGCCAGTCGCGGTCCCCCTCGCTGCCATAGCCGTAGAGGTAAAGATTCATGCCGATCTCGCCAACGCCGCCAAGCGGCACGAAGACGAACTCGGCCTCTTTTCCGTTCGATTTTCGGGACATGTCGCGGGTTTTGGCTCTCACCGCCTGAAGAACACATCGCCTGCGGTCACGCGGTATTCGCCACCGTCGGGCATCAGGAGCCTGAGCGCCCCATCGGAATCAAGTCCGCCATAGACGCCTTCGACCTCCTGGCTCCCGACGCGGACCGTCAGGGGACGCCCCGTAGGGCCGGCGCGGTCAAGCCAGGCGCGGCGGATGGTGGGGAAGCACGAGCCCTCTCCCCATCGGCCGAGCCACTCATGCGTCGTGGCTCCGAGGGTCTCGAGAGCATCTGCCGGCGGCACGGTCATGCCATACGTGGCGAGGCTCACCGCCGGCTGGGGCAGGTTCTCGGGATGGCTGGCGAGATTGATGCCGGTGCCGATCACGACGACCGAGCGGCTCTCATTGGCGCTTCCGACATTCTCGAGCAGCATGCCGGCCACCTTCTCGCCGGCAAGCAGAATGTCGTTTGGCCATTTGAGTAGGATCTCGGAGCGTCCTTCATAAGCAATAAGCTTGGCGATGGTGTCGAAGGTGATAATTCCGGCAAGCAGGGCAAGTTGGCCCGCGACCCGCAATGGGCAGTTCACGCGAATGAGAAGGCTCGCGAATAGATTGCCGTGCTGCGACACCCATTCGCGCCCGCCGCGACCGCGGCCCTGCGACTGCCGCGCCGACCAGATCCACAACGGCCCGGGCTCGCCGGCAAGCGCGCGGCGCCTGGCTTCGGCATTGGTGGAGTCGACCGTCTCCATCCGATGCAGCCGGTAGCCGCTCGGCAATTTTGGCGATGGCGAAGAAATAAAGCTCATCAGAACAAAGACTTAGCTGCTTCTCCAGCAAGCGCGACCAAGGGCGCCGGATAGATGAAGTAGAGGAGAATGAACAAACCGCTCGCCCCAAGCACCGCGGCGAGGGATGCATCCATGGGCTCGAAGCGTTCGGCAGGAGCGTCAAAATACATGATCTTGACGATGCGAAGATAATAATACGCACCCACGACGCTCAACAGGACGCCGATAACGGCAAGCGCATAGAGGTTGGCGTGGATGGCGGCAAGAAACACGTAGAACTTGGCGAAGAAGCCTGCAAGAGGCGGAATGCCGGCAAGCGAAAATAGAAGCATCGCCAAGAGGAAAGCCATTCCTGGGCTGGTGCGCGAAAGGCCGGAGAGCTGGCTGATGTTCTCGACCATGCGCCCGTCGCGCCGCATGGCAAGGATGCAGGCGAAGGTGCCGAGCGTCATGGCGAGATAGATGGCGAGATAAACGATCACGCCTTGCACCCCTTCGGCGCTTCCGGCCGCGAGTCCGACCAGCGCGTAGCCCATATGGCCGATCGAGCTATAGGCCATCAGGCGCTTGATGTTGCTCTGGCCGATGGAGGCGAAGGAGCCGAGCGCCATTGAGGCGATGGCGAGGAAGGTGACGATCTGCTGCCACTGGAAGGTGACAGCAGGAAAGGCCGTGATCAGCACGCGCACCGTCAGCGCCATGGCGGCAAGCTTTGGTGCCGCCGCGAAAAAGGCCGTCACCGGGGTCGGCGCGCCCTCGTACACGTCGGGTGTCCACATGTGGAAGGGCACGGCCGAGATCTTGAAGGCGAAGCCCGCCATGAGGAAGACGAGGCCGAAAATGAGGCCGATATTCTCGCCCGAAGGCTGGACTGCGGCGGAGATCGTGGTGAAGTCGGTCGAGCCCGTGAAGCCGTAGACGAGCGATGCGCCGTAGAGCAGCATGCCCGAGGAAAGCGCACCGAGGACGAAATATTTAAGGCCTGCTTCAGCCGAGCGCGACGAATCGCGGTTGAAGGCGGCGACGACATAGAGCGCGAGGCTCTGCAGCTCGAGCCCGACATAAAGCGCGATGAGATCGTCGGCCGAGATCATCATCATCATGCCAGTCGAGGCGAGCAGCACGAGCACGGGGAACTCGAACTTCAGCCCTCCTGAGCCGCGCCAATAGTCGATCGACATCAGAAGCGCCGCTGCGGCCCCGGTCAGCGTCAAGAGCTTCATGACGCGGGCGAACGGGTCGACGATGAAGCTCCCATGGAACAGGGTCGCGGTGCCCTCTCCGCGCGCGACGAACACGCCGGCTAGGACCAGGATCAGGACGGCGAGCCACAGCACGAGCTCGCCCCGCTCGCGCTTGGTGGCGACGCCGAGCATCAATAGCGCCATGGCACCGCAGCTCAGGATCAGTTCGGGCAACGCGACTTCGAGATTGATGGCTTCCGGCACGGCTCTTGATCCTTCAAGGCAGAACAGCAAGTCGAGCCTGCTCAGCCGCGGCAAGGCTTGTGTGATAGCTCTTGATCAACGCATCGACCGAGACAGCAGAGGCATCGAGGATAGGAGCCGGATAGAAACCGAACAGGATGGTGAGCGCGATGAGCGGCGTCATGATCGCCACCTCGCGCCAGGTAAGGTCGGTGATGAATTTGAGGCTCGCCTTCTCGAGCTTGCCGAAGATGATGCGGCGATAGAGGTAGAGCGCGTAGGCGGCTGACAAAATCATGCCGGTCGTGGCGAGGAAAGCGACCCAGGTGTTGATGCGGAAGGCGCCGATCAGGCTGAGGAATTCGCCGACGAATCCACTCGTGCCGGGGAGTCCGACATTGGCCAGCGTGAACACCATGAAGCAGAAGGCGTAAAGCGGCATGCGGTCGGCGAGCCCGCCATAAGCCGCAATCTCGCGGGTATGCATGCGGTCATAGATCACCCCGACGCAGAGGAAGAGCGCAGCGGAGACGATGCCGTGCGATAGCATCAGAAAGATGCCGCCTTGCAGGCCCTGCGTGGTCAAGGTGAAGACGCCGATAGTGACGAAGCCCATATGGGCGACGGAGGAATAGGCGATCAGTTTCTTCATGTCCTCCTGCGCCAGCGCCACAAGCGAAGTGTAGACGATGGCGATAACCGACAGCGCGAAGATGAGTGGCGCGAATTCCGCCGAGGCGAGCGGGAACATGGGAATTGAGAAGCGCAGAAAGCCGTAGCCGCCCATCTTCAAAAGGATGCCTGCGAGGATGACAGAGCCTGCGGTCGGCGCCTCGACATGGGCGTCAGGCAGCCAGGTGTGCACCGGCCACATCGGCAGCTTCACCGCGAATGAGGCGAGGAAAGCGAGCCACAGCCAAGTCTGCATCTTGGGCGGAAAGCCATGGGTCAGCAGCGTCGGGATGTCGGTGGTCCCCGCCTCCCAGTAGATCGCCATGATGGCGAGGAGCATGAGCAGGGAGCCGGCAAGCGTGTAGAGGAAGAACTTGAAGCTCGCATAGACGCGGCGCTGACCGCCCCAGATGCCGATGATGAGGAACATCGGGATGAGCCCGCCCTCGAAGAAGAGATAGAACAGCACGAGGTCGAGCGAGGTGAACACGCCGATCATAAGCGTCTCGAGCACGAGGAACGCGATCATGTACTCCTTCACTCGCGCGCTGATGGCGACCCAGCTCGCGAGGATGCAGAGCGGCATCAAGAAGGTGGTCAGGATCACGAACGGCACGGAGATGCCGTCGACGCCCATATGGTAGCTGATCGGACCGAGCCAGGGTCTCTGCTCCACGAACTGGAACTGCGCCGTGGTGGGATCGAAGTCGCGCCACAGGATGAGGGAGACGCCAAAGGTGATGAGCGTCGTCCACAGCGCAATGTAGCGCGCATTGCGGAAGGTGCTTTCGTCCTCGCCGCGCAAGAACCCGATTAGGAGTGCGCCGAGCAGCGGCAGGAAGGTGACGGTCGACAGGATCGGCCAGGCGTAGCTCATGGCTTGAGCCCCCCGCCGGAGAACAGGAAATAGGTGATGAGCGCCGCCACGCCGATCAGCATGGCGAAGGCGTAGTGGTAGATGTAGCCCGACTGGAGCTTGATCGCGCGGTTGGCGATGTCGATGACGCGCGCAGAGACACCGTCCGGGCCGATGCCGTCGATGATCGCGCCGTCTCCGGTCTTCCACAGGAAGCGGCCGAGCCGCATCGCCGGACGCACGAAGATCGCGTCGTAGAGCGCGTCGAAATACCAGGCGTTGAGCAGGAACAGATAGGCGCCGCGGAAGCGTTTGGCGAGGCCGAAGGGCACCAGCGGGTTGGTGATGTAGAAGTACCAGGCGGTGGCGAAGCCGAGCGCCATGGCGACAGTGGGTGCGAAGGCAACCCAGACCGGCGCCTCGTGCGTGGCCTCATGGGTGACGATCGACCCGCGCCAGAAATCTGCCTGCCCTGCCCCGATGAAGAGATGCGCAAACACCTCGCCGAGCAGGAGCGCGCCGAGAGCGAGCAGGATGAGCGGGAGGCCCATGGTCCAAGGCGGCTCGTGCGCATGCGCGAGCACCTCCTTGGGCTCCCGCGGCTTGCCCTCGAACACGAGGAACATCAGCCGCCACGAGTAGAACGAGGTGAGCACGGCCGCGATCAGCGTGAGAATGAAGGCGTAGTTGCCGACTGAGGTATGAGCGGCATAGGTCGCCTCGATGATGGCATCCTTGGACACGAAGCCTGCGGTAAACGGAAACCCGGTGAGCGACAGCGTGCCGATCAGCATCATGACGAAGGTGAAGGGCAGCACTTTGCGAAGCCCGCCCATGCGGCGCATGTCCTGCTCGTGATGGAGCGCATGAATCACGGCGCCCGCGCCCAGGAACAGCAGGGCCTTGAACGAGGCGTGGGTGAAAAGGTGGAACATTCCGGCGCCGTAAGCGCCGACTCCCTCCGCCGCGAACATGTAGCCGAGCTGCGAGCAGGTCGAATAAGCGACCACGCGCTTGATGTCGGTTTGCACCAGGCCGACGGTCGCGGCGAAGAAGGCCGTGGTCGCGCCGATGATGGCGACGAAGCCGAGGGCGATCGGCGCAAGCTCGAACAGAGGCGACAGCCGGGCCACCATGAACACGCCTGCGGTTACCATGGTCGCGGCATGGATGAGCGCGGAGACGGGGGTCGGGCCCTCCATCGCATCGGGTAGCCAGGTGTGCAGCAGGAATTGCGCCGACTTGCCCATCGCGCCCATAAACAGCAGCAGGCAGATCAGCGTCAGCGCGTCGACCTGGTAGCCCAGGAACTCCATCGTCTTGCCGACCTCTGCCGGCGCGGAGGCGAACACCGTGTCGTATTGGATTGAGTTGAACAGGGCGAAGACGGCGAAGATGCCGAGGGCGAAGCCGAAATCGCCGACGCGGTTGACGATGAAGGCCTTGATCGCGGCGTTGTAGGCGGAAGGCTTGTGATACCAGAAGCCGATCAGGAGATAGGAGGCGAGGCCGACGCCCTCCCAGCCGAAGAAGAGCTGGAGGAAATCGTCGGCCGTCACCAGGGCCAGCATGGCGAAGGTGAAGAGAGACAGATAGGCGAAGAAGCGCGGACGGTCTGGATCCTCCTCCATGTAGCCGATGGAGTAGAGATGGACGAGGCCCGAGACGGTGGTGACTACCACCAGCATCACGGCGGTCAGCGTGTCGATCCTGAGCGACCAGGCAGATTTGAGCGCGCCCGAATCGATCCAGCGCACCAACTCGATCCGCTCCTCCTGACCCTGAAGGGCCACCTGATAGAAGGCGAGGTAGGAGAGCAGGGCCGTGACCAGCACGAGAGTCGTGGTCACGACCTCAGAGGCGCGCGCGCCGACCAGTCGGCCGAAAAGGCCGGCGAAGATCGCGCCGAGCAGTGGAAGGAAGACGATCGCCTGATACATGCGCTTCGCTGCTCAGCCCTTGAGGAGATCGATCTCCGCCACGTCGATGGTGCGGCGGTTGCGGAAATAGACGACGACGATGGCGAGGCCGATCGCGGCCTCAGCGGCTGCAACCGTGAGCACGATCAGCGCGAAGACCTGGCCGACCAGATCGCCATGAAATGATGAGAAAGCGACGAGGTTGAGATTGACCGCAAGCAGCATCAGCTCGACGCTCATGAGAATGACGATGACATTCTTGCGGTTCAAGAAGATGCCGAAGATGCCGAGCGTGAACAGAATCGCGGCGACGGTGAGATAATGGGTGAGGCCGACGGTCATGACAGCCCCCTGCCCGACTGGACCTCGACCAACTCGACGCCCTCTTCGCGGGTGCGGCCGACTTGCGCCGAGATGTTCTGGCGCTTTACGTCGCGCTTATGCTGAAGCGTGAGCACGATGGCACCGACCATGGCGACGAGCAGAATGAGGCCCGCTGCCTCGAATAGATAGACGTAACGGGTGTAGAGGATCGCGCCGAGCGCGGCGGTGTTGCTCACCTGCGCGATGGGTGGCGTCGGTGACTGCGGGGCGATCTGGGGCGCCGTGACCCAGGCGCCGACGATCAAGACGAGCTCGACCAAGAGCAGAAGGCCGATGGTGGCGCCGATCGGCAGATATTTGAGGAAGCCCGCGCGGAGCTCGGCGAAATCGACGTCGAGCATCATCACCACGAACAGGAACAGCACCAGGACTGCGCCGACATAGACGACGACCAGGATCATCGCCAGAAACTCGGCGCCGAGCAGTACGAACAGGCCTGCCGCATTGAAGAAGGCGAGGATCAAGAACAGCACCGCATGAACCGGGTTCTTAACGGCAATGACCATGAAGGCCGAGCCGACGCAGAGGATTGCGAAGAGATAGAAGAAGAGTGCGGGCAGCATTCAGCAGTCTTCACAATTGATGATTGCGTCATGGCCGGGTTTGCTCCGGCCGTCCACACGGCGAGGTTCAATGCCGCAAAACGTGGATGCCCGGCACAAGGCCGGGCATGACAGTGGATGGGTTGGACAATACCCCAACTAACCCCCTCAGCGGTAAGGCGCGTCGAGCGCCAAGTTCTTGGCGATCTCGCGCTCCCAGCGGTCGCCGTTCGCGAGCAGGCGCTCCTTGTCGTAATAAAGCTCCTCGCGCGTCTCGGTTGCGAACTCGAAATTCGGCCCTTCGACGATGGCGTCGACTGGGCAGGCTTCTTGGCAGAAGCCGCAATAGATGCATTTCACCATGTCGATGTCGTAACGGGTGGTGCGACGCGTGCCGTCGTTGCGGCGTGGTCCGGCCTCGATGGTGATGGCTTGCGCCGGGCAGATCGCCTCGCACAGCTTGCAGGCGATGCAGCGCTCCTCGCCGTTCGGGTAGCGCCTGAGCGCATGCTCGCCGCGGAACCGGGGCGAGAGCGGACCCCCCTCGAACGGGTAGTTGATGGTCGGCTTTGGCGCCACGAAATATTTCAAGGCAAGCCAGAAGGCCGACAGAATTTCGATCAGCAGCAGTGACTTGGCTGCAGTCGTGAACCGCTTAACGCTCGAGCTCGCCACATCAGACTCCATGCTGCCAGAGCTGCAACACTGCCGCCACGATGACGACCATGGCAAGCGAGAGAGGCAGGAAAACCTTCCAGCCGAGCCGCATCAGCTGGTCGTAGCGGTAGCGCGGCACCATGGCCTTGACCATGGCGAACAGGAAGAACAGGAAGCAAACTTTCAGCGTGAACCATATCACGCCCGGAATCCAGGTGAATGGCGGGACCGGAACCGGCGGCAGCCAACCCCCAAGGAACAGAATCGTGCCGAGCCCGCACATCAGGACCACAGCGACATATTCGCCGAGCATGAAGAGCATATAAGGCGTCGAGGAATATTCGACCATGAAGCCGGCGACGAGTTCCGACTCCGCTTCCAGGAGATCGAAGGGCGGCCGATTGGTCTCGGCGAGAGCCGAGATGAAGAACACCACGAACATCGGCAAGAGCGGCAGCCAATACCAGCCGAATAGACCGAAGCGTCCATTCTGTGCTTCGACGATGTCGCCGAGATTGAGCGAGCCGGCGCACAGCAGGACAGTGATGATGACGAAGCCGATCGAGACCTCGTAAGAGACCATCTGGGCCGCCGATCTCAGCGCGGCGAGAAAGGCGTATTTCGAGTTCGACGCCCAGCCCGCCATGATCACGCCGTACACCTGCAAACTCGATATGGCGAAGATGAACAGGACGCCCACATTGAGATTGGCAACCTCCCAGCCGCGGGCGACGGGAATCACCGCCCACGCAGAGAGTGCGAGTCCGGCGGTGACGAGCGGCGCCATGAGAAAAATGCCCTTGTTGGCGCCCGCGGGAATCACCGGCTCCTTGAGCACGAATTTGAGAAGATCGGCAAAGGACTGCCATAGCCCCCACGGTCCCACTACGTTAGGCCCGCGCCTGAGTTGTACCGCAGCCCAGACTTTGCGATCGGCGTAGAGCAGGAAGGCGACGATGATTAGCAGCGTGACGAGAATGGCAAGCGACTGCGCCACGATCAGAGCGAGCGGCAACCCATAGCTGGTCCAGAACTCAGCCATCGGTGCCGGTCGCCTCGTCGTTAGCCTGCGCATACAGCGCGCTCAAATTCGCCATGATGGAAGACGCACGCGCGATCGGGTTGGTGAGGTAGAAGTCCTCGATCGCGATGCCGAAGCGTTCCTTACCGGGTTTTGCCGCCTTCTTGGCGAGGTGCTCGATGGCAGACGCATCGGCCGGCTCGACGAGATCGAGCAGAGCGAGATGCGGATGCGCCTCGTACATGCGGGAGCGAAGCTGTTGCGAGGTGTCGAACGGCAATGGCGTTCCGAGCATGCTCGAGAGAGCGCGGATGATCTTCCAGTCCTCGCGTGCCTCTCCGGGCGGGAACACGGCGCGGGCCGTCATCTGCACGCGCCCTTCGGTGTTGACGTAGGTGCCGTCTTTCTCGGTATAGGCAGCGCCGGGAAGGATCACATCGGCGTGGTGGGCACCCGCATCGCCATGGCTCCCCTGATAGATGACGAAGGTCTTGTCGAGCCGCTCCATGTCGATCTCGTCGGCGCCGAGCAGATAGATGACATCGATCTTGCCGTTGCTGGCGGCGTCGAGCATGGACTCGACGTCGAGCCCGCCCTTGCCCGGGACGAAGCCGAGGTCGAGTCCGCCGACGCGTGCCGCTGCCGTGTGCAAGATATTGAAGCCGTTCCAGCTGAGCGCAGGCTTTATCGCGCCCATGGTTTCTGCGGTCTCGGCGGCGAGTGCGAGGATCGCCGCGCCATCGGGACGGGCGAGAGCTCCCTGCCCCAGGATCAGCATCGACCGCTCTACGCCCTCGAGCTGCTTCAGGAAAGGATGGGTGCCGTCGGCGATCTTGGCCAAGGTCTCGGGCCCGGCGCCGAGATAGTCGTAGGCGTAAGTGAGATCGACGCGCTCGCCGATGACGGCGATCGGAATGCGTCCTTGGGCCTGCCGCGAGCGCTTGAGAATGCGCGCATTCAGCACCGGTGCCTCGTGGCGCGGGTCGGCGCCGACAAGCAGGAAGGCGTCGGCCTGGTCGATGCCGGCTATGGTCGAGTTGAAGATATAGGTCGCGCGGCCTGACGCCGGATCAAGCGCGGCACCATCCTGGCGGCAATCGATATTGGGGGAGCCGAGCTCCTCGGCGAGACGCTTCAGCGCGAACGTCTCCTCGGCGGCGGCAAGGTCGCCGGCAATCGCCGCGAAGCGCTTGCCGTCGAGGCCCTTGAGCTTCGCCGTGATCGCCCTGAACGCCTCATCCCAACTTGCCGGCTCGAGCTTCCCGTTGCGGCGGACGTAAGGACGGTCGAGCCGCTGGGTGCGAAGTCCGTCCCAGACGTGACGGGTCTTGTCGGATATCCACTCTTCGTTGATGGCTTCGTTGACGCGGGGCAAAATGCGCATCACCTCGCGTCCTCTTGCATCGACGCGGATCGCGCTGCCGAGCGCGTCCATGGTGTCGATCGAGGGCGTCTTGGTCAGCTCCCAGGGCCGCGCCGCGAAGGCGTAAGGCTTGGACGTCAGCGCGCCGACCGGGCAGAGATCGACTACGTTGCCGGATAGGTTCGACAATATGCCCTTCTCGAGATAGGTGGTGATCTCCGTGTCCTCGCCGCGGCCGATGGCGCCAAGCTCGTCAACGCCGGCGACCTCGGTCATGAAGCGCACACAGCGCGTGCAGTGGATGCAGCGCGTCATGAAGGTGCCGATCAGAGGCCCGAGATACTTGTCCTCGACCGCGCGCTTGTTGTCCTGGAAGCGGCTGGCATCGAAGCCGTAGGCCATGGTCTGATCCTGCAAATCGCATTCGCCGCCCTGGTCGCAGATCGGGCAGTCAAGCGGATGATTGATCAGCAGGAACTCGAGCACTCCTTCGCGCGCGCGTCTTACCGTCGGAGAGTCGGTGATGATGGTGGGAGGCGTGCCGTCGCGCCCGGGGCGGAGATCGCTGACGCTCATGGCGCAGGAGGCGACCGGTTTCGGCATGCCGGCCACCTCGACCAGGCACATGCGGCAATTGCCGGCAATCGACAACCGCTCGTGATAGCAGAAGCGGGGGATCTCGACGCCAGCCAGCTCGCAGGCCTGGATCAGGGTAATGCCTGCAGGCACCTCCATCTCGCGGTTGTTGATGATGAGCTTAGGC
>DATJZL010000108.1:0-3079 GCA_035499115.1 Methyloceanibacter sp.
TGAGCGAGACCCCGCCTCCCATCAAGGTCCATCACCACAACCCCTATTTGATCTCGTTCTTCGCCGGGCGGCTACCAACCAGGCGCGTCGCCAAGGAGCGGAACTGGGTTGACGATTCCGCCTTGAAGCTGGGCAACGCCATGTACGCAATCCACAGCGGCGCGGAGGCTGTCGTCTACGATACCTTCACCAGCGTGCCCCATGCAGAATTCGTTCGCGATTACCTGGAGAAGATGGGGATTAGAAAATTCACCGTGGTGCTCAGCCATTGGCACCTCGATCACATCGCCGGCAATTCCGTGTTCGCCGATTGCGCTATCATCGCCACATCGCTGACACGCGACGCGCTGGTCAGGCATAAAGCCGATATCGAAGCGGGAAAGGTGTGGGGCCCGCCGGCCATCGCGCCGCTCATATTCCCGAACATCATGTTCGACGACCACATGGAAATTCGCGTAGGAGAGATTGACCTCGACCTCCGCCGCATGAACATCCACAGCATCGACGGCTGTGTCGCCTATCTGCCGAAGGACAAGCTGCTGCTCGCCGGCGATACGCTCGAAGATCCACTGACCTACATGATCGAGGTGGAGAACCTCGCCGAGCATCTCAGGAACTTGAGAGACATGCAGGGTTGGGACATTGCCAAGATCCTGCCCAATCACGGCGATCCCGACGTCATCATGGCGGGCGGATTCGACAAGACCTTGATCGAGGCGACCATAGCCTATGTCGCGAGGATGCTCGCCAGGGCCCATGACGCCGGCTATCTGGACGGCACGATGGAAAACTTCGTCGGCACGGAAGCGGCGAAGGGCTGGATCAATCCCTTCGAGCCGTACCGCGAGTTGCACGAGCAAAATCTCAAGCTCGTGCACGACTATTGGAAGGACAAGACCCTGCCTGAGGTCGCACTTTAGTCAGGCCGGCTAGCCCTCGTCGTCCTCGCCGAGCGGACCGTCGCCGGGCGTCTCGTCCTCGAGCGGCTCCTCGTCGTCGCGAAGCGTCGGGGCATCGTCGGGATTGGGCATGGAGAAGCCTGGCGGGAGCGAAGAGTCGAGCAGGCCTGCGCCTCTGAGCTCGTTCAGACCCGGCAGATCCTGGATCTGATCGAAGCCGAAATGCTCGAGGAAGCTCTCGGTGGTGCCATAGGTCACGGGCCGCCCAGGTGCGCGGCGCCGGCCCCTGAGCTTGATCCACCCGGTCTCCAGCAACACATCGATCGTGCCCTTCGACGTGGACACGCCCCTGATCTCCTCGATCTCGGCGCGGGTGACCGGCTGGTGATAGGCGATGATGGCGAGCGTCTCGAGCGCCGCGCGCGACAGGCGCCGCTGCTCGACGGCCTGCTTCTCGAGCAGGAAAGAGAGGTCATCGGCGGTGCGGAACGCCCATTTGCCGGCGACACGCACGAGATTGACGCCGCGCCCGGCATAATTGGCTTGCAGCTCCTCGAGCAGCGCGCGGACATCCTCGCCTTCGACGAAATGACGCGCGAGCACCGCCTCGTCGAGCGGCTCGGAGGCCGCGAACAGCAACGCCTCGACGATGCGCAGCTTCTCGCGGCGGTCGGTCGATTGCAGCGCAATCACATTGGACGGGAGCGGCAATAGAAGACGCGGGCCCTTCTGCTCGCGCTCCGTCTCGTCTTCCGTCATCGTGGTTACCCTACTCAATTGCTTGACTGTCATGCGCGGCCCCGTCCTTGTTCTTCCCTCAGGCTCATCTTATGCGGCTCGATTGCGGCGGCGGATCAGAAGCGGCGCGAACAGCTTCGACTGGCTGATTTCGAGCGCCCCTTCGCGGGTCATCTCCAATGTCGCGGTGAAGCTCGAGGCGAGCGCGGTCTTGCGCAGCTCGGGCTCGACCAAAAACTCGGCGAGAAGCTGATCGAGCGGGGCCCAATCACAGGTGATGCCGAGCAGCCGCTCGAGCTCGTCGCGCGCCTCCTTCAAGGACCATACCGTGCGCTGACGGACCTGCCAGGTGCGCGTCGCCGTGCGCTGGCGCTGCTGCGAATAGGCCTTGAGCAGGTCGTAGACATTGGCGTCGTAGATGCTTTTCCTGGTGATGCGGGTCGGTTCCGGCAGGCCTCTTGCGAACACGTCGCGGCCGAGGCGCTTGCGCGTCATGAGCTGGGCCGAGACCTCGCGCATGGCGTGGAGACGCTTCAGCCTGAAGGCGAGCAGCGCGGCGAGCTCCGCGCCGGTAGGCTCGCCCTCCTCCGACGGCTCCGAGGGCAGGAGCAGCTTCGACTTGAGGAAGGCAAGCCACGCGGCCATGACGAGATAATCGGCGGCGATCTCCAACCTGAGACGCCGCGCCTCGTTGATGAAGTCGAGATATTGCTGGGCGAGCGCGAGCACGGAGATCCTGGCGAGATCGACCTTCTGGGTGCGAGCGAGCGCAAGCAGAAGATCAAGAGGCCCCTCGAAGCCCTCGACATCGACGACCAGCGTCTCGTCGAGCGAAGCGTCCGAGCGCTCCTCCCCTTGGTCCCAATCGGACAGGATAGATTCCTCCTCCTCGGCCATCTCTATCTCGGTCTCGCTCATCATGCGACGGGAGTCCCTGCGGCCTCGCTCACGAGCGCCATCGCCTCCACCTGATCGAACGGCTCGGGCGCATGGAGGAATGAGAGGGCGCGGGCGAAGCGCTCGGCGGCAAGCCCCGCGAGCGGCGGAACGGCGCTCGCGGTCTCCACCATCTCGGCGAAGTCTCCGCTGCAATGAAGCGCCACGTCGCAGCCGGCTTCGATTACCGCCCGCGCGCGGTCGGCGAAGGGGCCGCCAAGGGCCTTCATGCCGATATCGTCGCTCATCACCAAGCCTTCGAGCCCGATCAATCCACGAATCACTTCGCCCATTATAACGGGCGAGACGCTAGCCGGTCGCTGCTCGTCGTAGCACGGCAACAGAACATGGGCGGTCATGGCAAGCGGGGCATCGCGGAGCGCCTGGAACGGGCGAAAATCGATCGCTCGGAGCTCGCCCTCGGCGACATCGATGCGCGGCAGAGAAAGATGGCTGTCGGCCTTGGCCCGACCGTGGCCCGGCACATGCTTGATGACCGGCAAGAC
>DATJZL010000109.1:0-3035 GCA_035499115.1 Methyloceanibacter sp.
CTCGAAGGAAGGCACAGCCGTGAGAGTGATCGAGATCTGCTCACCCTCTCCGTCTGGAGACGGCCGATGGAGAATCTCGATGTCGAGACCGGGCAGATGCGCAATCGCCTTTGTCTCTTCCATATCTCTACGTTCCGACAAGGCCCGATGTCCGTCTCGCCTCGCATGCAGAGCTAGAGACGCGACCATCTCCAGTCAAGTCCCGCAACTCTCGGCGATCAGCACTTTGCTTTCTGCTGGAGCGCCTCGGTAAGAAGATAGCAGCCCGAGCGCATCTCATCGATCATCCAGCCCTGCTTGTCGCGGAGGAGATCGTAGGTGACGGTGGTCGCCTTGCCGAGATTCCTGAAGCTCGCATCGACCACCGCCGATTTCGGGCCGCCCTTGATCTGCTTGATCTTGACGTCGGTCAGCAAGGCATCGTTGCCCATGACGATCATGGAGAAGTCCATGCAGGCGTCGCCGTTTTTCTTGGCGATGCGAAAGCACTCGTCCCACAGCTTCTGCATGCGCGGCGTGTAGCGCGCCGTTCCGCCAGGACTTTCATGGTCGGCATAGATCGAGCCGACGTAAGCGACCGCGCTCTGCTCCTTGGGGAGCGCAGTGCTCTGTGCGCCTGTAGAGATCAAGAGCGCAATCGCGACCAGTCCCGCGGCCTTCCTCATTGGTTCGAGCACGTGGAGGGCTTGCCCTCGAGCACGTCGGAAAGCATCTCGCAGCCGGTCGAGATGTCGTCCACCATCCAGCCCTTCTTGTCCTTGATGAGGCGGAAGTTGATGTCCTCGTGGCGGTCGAAATTGTCGAAGCTCGCCAAGACCCCCGCCGTCTTGGCGTCGCTCTTGAGAGGCTCGATCTTGAGATTCTTGATCTCCCAGTCCTGGGCGTTGACCCAGATGTCGAAATCCATGCAGGGATCGCCGGTCTTCTTCTCCTTCTTGGTGCAGGCCGCCCACAGCTTCACGATGCGCGGCGAATAGCGCGCCTTGGCGCCGGGCTCGGGCTTGTCGGCATAGCGCGCGGTGATATAGGCGACCGCGGTCTGATCGGCGGCGGCAAGCGGCAGGCTGGCGATGCTCAAGAGCGAGACAGCAGCGACGAGCAGAACCCGACCCGGCATTTCGGTCTCCATCAAGAAGGGGGAACTCTAGCTCTTCTCGATGAGCACGGCGCGGAAGTCGTTGACATTGGTAAGGGTGGGGCCGGTCACGAGCAGATCGCCGATCGCATTGAAGAAGGTCCAGGGGTCGTTGTCGGCGAGCATCGCCTTGGCGTTGATCCCGGCCTTCGCCGCGCGGGCGAGCGTGTCGGGATAGATCAGGGCGCCGGCATTGTCCTCGGACCCGTCGACCCCGTCGGTGTCGCCGGCAAGGGCGTAGATGCCTGGCATGCCGTCGAGGGCGATGGCGAGCGCCAGCAGGAACTCGGTGTTGCGGCCGCCTTTGCCTTTGCCCTTGAGCGTGATCGTGGTCTCGCCGCCCGAGATCAGCACGCAAGGCGGCACTGCCGGCTGGCCGCGCAATTTGCATTGCCGGGCGATGCCGGCATGGACCAGCGCCACGTCGCGCGATTCACCTTCGATCGAATCGCCGAGGATCACGGGTTTGACGCCAGCCTTCTCGGCGACCGCCGCGGCAGCCTCGAGCGAAGCCTGCGGCGTGGCGATCATGATGTTCTCGACACGCGCGAGCCGCATGTCGCCGGGCTTCGGTGTCTCCTCGGCCTTGCGCAAGCGATCGATCACCGCTCTCGGCACGTCGATCTTGTATTTCTCGATGATGCCGATCGCCTGCTCATTGGTGGAGGCGTCGACGACGGTCGGGCCCGAGGCGATGATCGAAGGATCGTCGCCCGGCACGTCCGAGATCATCAACGCCACGACCTTGGCGGGATAGGCGGCGGCGGCGAGCCGTCCGCCTTTGATGGCTGAGAGATGCTTCCGCACCGTGTTCATCTCGGAGATGGTGGCGCCCGACTTGAGCAGCGCCTTGTTCACCGCCTGCTTGTCCTCGAGGGTCAAGCCTTCAGGCGGAAGCGCGAGAAGAGCGGAGCCGCCGCCGGAGATGAGACAAAGCACGAGATCGTCTTCGGTCAGCCCCTGCACCATGTGGAAGATGCGCTTCGCCGCCTCGCGTCCCGCCGCGTCGGGGACGGGATGGGCGGCCTCGACCACTTCGAGTCGCATCGTGGGGACGCGATAGCCGTAGCGGGTGACGACCAAGCCTTCGAGCGGGCCTTCCCAGGCATCTTCGAGCGCCTTGGCCATGGCCCCGCTCGCTTTGCCCGCGCCGATAATGATGGTGCGGCCCTTGGGCTTCGGCGGCAGATGGGCCGGCACGCAGATCTCCGGCAGTGCGGCATCGACCGCAGCCTGGAACATGGCCCTAAGCAAGACGTCAGGCTTCATCTTCTCGGCGTTCCCTCCAAATGGGGGCCTGAACCTGCACAGACGATTGCAAGAAGGCAAGCGAATGAATTAGTTTGCTCACGCTTGGTGCAACCGATGACCGCTTCTTTCGTGGGGCTAACCACTTGGGGGCCAATGAGTTATGTCAGTTCAGCCGCGTAACGATGCCGAAAAAGCGGGCAAGCCTTCGCACGATCAGCACAAGACTCCGAAATCCGATATCGAGATCAGCCAGGCCGCTCACATGCGGCCGATCGTCGAAGTCGCCGAGGACAAGCTCGGCATACCCGCCGAAGACCTGATCCCTTACGGGCATTACAAGGCCAAAGTCTCGCTCGACTATATCGCGGGGCTCGCCAATCGGCCCGACGGCAAGCTGATCCTCGTCACCGCCATCACGCCGACGCCTGCCGGAGAGGGCAAGACCACGACCACGGTCGGGCTCGGCGACGCGCTCAACGACATCGGCAAGAAGGCGATGGTCTGCATCCGCGAGCCTTCGCTTGGCCCCTGCTTCGGGGTGAAGGGCGGGGCGGCGGGCGGCGGCTACGCGCAAGTCGTGCCCATGGAGGACATCAACCTCCACTTCACCGGCGACTTTCATGCGATCGGCGCCGCCAACAATCTGCTC
>DATJZL010000110.1:0-2355 GCA_035499115.1 Methyloceanibacter sp.
CGGCGCGAGAACCTCATCACCTTCGCCGATCAGGCGCGGCTCTCCAAGGCGCTCGTCATTCTCGACACGCATGTGCCGCTCGACGTCTCGCTCGCCGAGCTTACCGTGCATCAGCCCGACGCCGAGGCTCTTACCGCCTTCATGCGCAAGCTCGAATTCACCACGCTGCTCAGGCGCGTGGCGGAAGGGCTCGGCGCGCCTCTGCCTGAAGGCATGACGCCGTCGCAGACGCCGCAGCGCAAGAAGAAGGACGATTACGATCATCCCTTGCGCCGCTCTCCGCGCGGCGAGGCTGCGCCTGAGGGCAAGCCGGTCGTGGGACACACGCCGGCGCAGCTCGCGGTGATGCGCGCGGGCCGGCTCGAAGCGATGGCCTTCGACCGCGCCAACTACGAGACGGTGACGACGGCCTCGCGCCTTTCCGATCTGCTCAACACCGCGCGCTATCAGGGGCATTTCGCCTTCAGGGTGAAGCTCAATTCCGCCGATCCAATGCGGGGCGAGTTGGTCGGCGTGGCGCTCGCGATCGTGCCGGGACACGCGGCCTACGTGCCGCTTGCCCACCGCGCCTCCGACGGGCTCGATCTTGCCGGCGACACCATTGCGCAGATCCCGATCCGCGAGGCGTTGGACCTGCTGAAGCCGATTCTCGAGGACGCGAGCGTGCTCAAGATCGTGCAGAACGCGAAATTCGACATGGTGGCGCTCGCGCGCTATGGCATCGCGCTCGAGGTGGTCGACGATCCCTGCCTGATGTCCTATGCGCTCGACGCGGGCCGCGCCGAGCATCTGCCCGAGCAACTCGCGGGCCGCCTGTTGAGCCATACCTGCCTCACCGAGAAGGAGGTCATGGGCTCGGGGCGGAACTCGGTGGGGATGGACCGCGTGGCCATCGCCCGCGCCACCGAGTTTGCCGGAGAGGAGACCGATATCGGGCTCAGGCTCTGGCTGGTTTTGAAGCCCCGACTCGCCGCCGAATCCGTGACCACGGTGTATGAGACGCTGGAGCGGCCACTCGCGCGCGTTCTCGCCGAGATGGAGCGCGCCGGCGTCAAGGTCGAGCGGGCGACGCTTGCCTCGCTGTCAGGCTCGTTCGCTCAGACCATCGCCCGGCTCGAGGACGAGATCAGAGCGCTCGCCGGAGAGGATTTCAACATCGGCTCGCCGAAGCAGCTCGGCGAGATCCTGTTCGACAAGATGAGCCTCGCAGGCGGCAGGCGCACCAAGACCGGCGCGTGGAGCACGGACGCCGCCGCCCTCGAGGAGCTGGCGGCCGAGGGGCACGATCTCCCGCGCAAGGTGCTCGACTGGCGGCTCCTCGCCAAGCTCAAGAGCACCTATACCGACGCGATCCCGGCCTACATCCATCCCGAGACGGGGCGCGTGCACACCTCCTATGCGCTCGCCGCGACGACCACGGGACGGCTCTCGTCACAAGAGCCGAATTTGCAAAATATCCCGGTGCGCACGGCCGAGGGCCGCGCCATCCGCAAGGCCTTCGTCGCCGACAAGGGCAAGAAGCTGATCTCGGCCGATTACAGCCAGATCGAGCTCCGCGTGCTGGCGCACATGGCGGACACGCCGACGCTGCGCCAGGCCTTCGCCGACGGGCTCGACATCCATGCCATGACCGCGAGCGAGATGTTCGGCGTGCCGATCGAGGGCATGGACCCCAACATCCGGCGCCGCGCCAAGGCGATCAATTTCGGCATCGTCTACGGCATCTCCTCGGTGGGCCTCGCCGCGCAGCTCGGCATCGGGCGGAGCGAGGCGGGCGCGTATATCAAGACCTATTTCGAGCGCTTCCCCGGCATCCGCGACTACATGGAGGCGATGAAGGCCGAGGCCCGCCGCCAGGGCTACGTCAAGACGCTATTCGGGCGGAAGGTGCACTACCCCGAGATCAACACCAAGAACCCGTCGCTCCGCGGCAATTACGAGCGCGCCGCCATCAACGCGCCGATCCAGGGCTCGGCCGCCGACATCATCCGCCGCGCCATGATCAGGATGGTCCCTGCGCTGGAAGCGGCCGGGCTATCGGCGCGCATGCTGATGCAGGTGCATGACGAGCTGGTGTTCGAGGCGCCTGAGGGTGAGGTCGAGAAGACCATGGAGGTGGCGCGGCATGTCATGGAGAAGTCGCCCGAGCCCGCGCTGAAATTGAAAGTGCCGCTCAAGGTCGACGCCCGCGCCGGCGACAACTGGGAAGCCGCGCATTAGGGCTCGCCGAAGACCTTGCTAACCCTCTTCCGCAAACTCCTCATATTCCTCGATGATGGAATCGCTCATGTGGCCCAGGTGCTTCGTTTCAGCCAATGACTGAATTGCTCCATACGAAAGGTATGTACACTTTTC
>DATJZL010000111.1:0-21619 GCA_035499115.1 Methyloceanibacter sp.
TCCAGTAGCCGTATTGCTGGTGGTGCGGTTTCTGGATGTAGCGGTAGTCGTTGTAGCTATAGTTCTTCCAGTGATTGCCGCCGTCCCAGCGATCGCCCCGATCATGAGCGCTGGCGGGAGAGGTTGCGCCGAGCGCCAGAAAGGTGAGCGCGGCCGCGGCGATGAGTGTCTTTTTCAACATGGGTTCGTTCTCCGATCTTCCGGTCTGATGTGCCGGACGCGAAGTTCCTCGGGCATGATGAGGTTTTAGACCGCAGCCCCTGAACCCAAGCTGAGGGCGCCGTTCATTCGTGGTTCATCGAGCGAGCGCTGAAAACGACAAGGGCCACTCCCTTTCGGGAGCGGCCCTTGTCAGAAGCGAACATGCGCCCGGAGGCGCTCGTGCCTAGTACCAGCCGCGCCAGTAGCGGCCGCGCCAATAGGGATAATAGGCGTACGGATAACCGTAATAGGCATAAGGCCGGTAGTAGTAGCGGGGGCCATACCAGCCGTAGCGCGGGCCGACATAGACGCTGACGCCTGGGCCGCCCCAGCCCCAGCGTCGCCAACCGGCTTCCGCCGAATTCGGGGACAGTGTGACAAAGGCGAGCACGAGTGCACCCAATGCCACGACGATAGTCGCAAGCTTGCTCATCAAGTCCTCCTCAGAGACGAAAGCGGCGATTTTTCCGCCGGGAAATGCGCCGCCTAGGTGGGTGTCCACCTTCAGATTGGCACTATAGCAAGGAATCCCGACAGGTCATGGCGCCTCGCCGACTTGCGTTAACCAAAGGCTTAAGCCTGCCTCTTTCTGGCCTCCATCGGGACAGAATTGCTCCCCAGCTTGATTTAACCCTGTTGCCCTATACTTTAAGCGCGCCATGGACGAACTATCGAAAGAGGCGAGCCCGTCTGACCGCGCGGGCTGGTTGAGCTACCTTCCCGCTTCCTGGATCAGCCGCGGGCCGCTCGTGCCCGTGCTCCGATTCAGCGGGCCGATCGGCATGGCCACTCCACTCAGGCCTGGCCTCTCGCTCTCGACCAGCGCCGCCGCCATCGACAAGGCCTTCTCCATGCGCGGCGCCAAGGCCGTCGCCATTCAGATCAACTCGCCCGGCGGCTCGGCCGTGCAATCGATGCTGATCTATAAGCGCATCAGGGCGCTTGCCGCCGAGAAGGGACTGAAGGTCTATGTCTTCGCCGAGGACGTCGCGGCCTCGGGCGGCTATCTGCTCGCGCTGGCCGGCGATGAGATCTATGCCGACCCGAGCTCGATCGTCGGCTCGATCGGCGTCATCACGGCGACCTTCGGCCTGAACGAGCTGATCGCCAAGATCGGTGTCGAGCGGCGCGTCTACACCGCGGGCAAGAGCAAGGACACGCTCGATCCGTTCCTCCCCGAGAAGCCGGAGGACGTCGAGAGGATCAAGTCGCTGCAGCGCGACGTGCATGCGGCCTTCATCGATCTCGTCAAAGAGCGGCGGGGAGGGAAGATCGCCAACGCCGGCGAGGATCTCTTCACCGGAGAGTTCTGGTCGGGAAGCCGTGCGCTGGAGTTTGGCCTGATCGATGGCCTCTCCGACGTTCGCAGCAAGATGCGCACCCTCTTTGGCGAGGATGTGCGCCTCAAGCTCGTCATGCCGTCGACCTCGTGGCTCCGGCGCAAGCGGAGTATATTCGCCGAGGCCGGCGCGTTCGATTTCGGTTTCCTGTCCGGCGGGTTTGCCGCCGATCTCATCTCGGCGATCGAGGCGCGCGCGCTTTGGTCGCGCTTTGGACTCTGAGCCATGCCGCAGATCCTTTTTCTGTTCGCAGCGGGCGCTGGGCTGATGCTGGCGCGACGGTGGTATGCACGTGAGCAGCTCCGCGTTGCCGCCGAGCTCAGGGCCGCCGAGGAGGCTCTCGCACGGCGCGAGTCCGATACCGCCATTCCGCTCGAGCGCGACCCCGCCACCGGTATCTACCGGCCGAAGCAGGCGGCGGGACGCGCGCAAAACGCAGCCCATTAACGCGCCGGCCATTGTTATCTCTCATAGCTCGTCATGGCCGGGCTTGATCCGGCCCTCCACGTCCTTCTTTTTGCGCAGAAATTCGTGGATGCCCGGCACAAGGCCGGGCATGACGGTTCAATTTGATTGGGAATTGCACTAGCGTCCCGCGGACTTCATGGAAATTTCCGATGGTAAAGCCCCCCAAAGCCGAGCAGCCTAAGGCGTCGTTCCAGGACCTGATCTTGAGGCTCGAGCGCTTCTGGGCCGATCAGGGCTGCGTGATCCTTCAGCCTTACGACATGGAGATGGGGGCCGGCACCTTTCACCCGGCGACCGCTCTCCGTTCGCTCGGGCCGAAGCCCTGGCGCGCAGCCTATGTGCAGCCGTCGCGCCGGCCCAAGGACGGGCGCTACGGCGAGAACCCGAACCGGCTCCAGCATTACTACCAATTCCAGGTCATCCTTAAGCCGTCGCCTCCGGACATCCAGGACCTCTATCTGCAAAGCCTCTTCGCCATCGGCATCGATCCCAACAACCACGACATACGCTTCGTCGAGGACGATTGGGAGAGCCCCACGCTCGGCGCCTGGGGGCTCGGCTGGGAGGTGTGGTGCGACGGCATGGAAGTGTCGCAGTTCACCTATTTCCAGCAGGTCGGCGGCTTCGACTGCGACCCCGTGTCCGGCGAGATCACCTATGGGCTCGAACGGCTCGCCATGTATGTGCAGGGGGTCGATCGCGTGTTCGATCTCAATTTCAACGGCCGCGAAGGCAAAGACAAAGTCACCTATGGCGACGTCTTCCTTCAGGCCGAGCAGGAATATTCGCGGTTCAATTTTGAGGCCGCGGACACGGAGCGTTTGCTCGCTCATTTCCGCGACGCCGAGGCCGAATGCAAAGCGCTCCTCGCCAAGGGCAACTCGGGCGAGCGGCATCTGATGGTGCTGCCCGCTTACGACCAAGCCATCAAGGCCTCGCATATCTTCAATCTGCTCGATGCGCGCGGCGTGATCTCGGTGACCGAGCGCCAAGCCTATATCCTGCGCGTGCGCGAGCTTGCCAAGGCCTGCTGTGCCGCGTGGCTCAAGACCGCGGCAGGCGGCAACGCCCATGCTTGAGGTTTATCGCGATGAGCGGACCGCGCCGCCGCAAGAGCGCGCGCTTGCTCTCAAGCCGAAGCTCAGATCGTGGACGGGGCGGGTCTGGCGCTGGCACCCCGATGCATTTCAACTCATGCTCAAGCTCGACGCGAGCGTGGCTGTATCGGACGTCGAGCATGATGGATTGCGCGCGGCGCTGTCGCCCTTCGCCGCGGAGCTCATGAGCTTCGCGCTCTATCTCGATTACACCGACGAGGGCAAGCTGCCGTTCCCCTGGGCGGTCGGCGCCTTCAATGTCGAGCGCGACAAGGGCGCCTTCATGCGCTTCTACGATTTTCTAAAGACGCCGCCGGCGCAGGTGCTGGTTCCGCTTATTCCCGCCGCCGGCGCGCAGTCTGACCTGTTCCTAAGTGTCGTGCCTTATCGCCTTGAAACGAATCTGCTTGTGTTCCTCATCACCGAGTACGATCTCGGCTTCCATAACCGCATTGGCTAGTCATGGCTGAGCTCCTGCTTGAGCTGTTTTCCGAAGAGATCCCCGCGCGCATGCAAAGCCGTGCCAGGGACGATCTCGCGCGCTTGCTCGGCAACGCGCTTCGCGACGCGGGGCTCGAATACAAGGACATCAAAACCTTCGCCACTCCACGCCGTCTCGTCGCCGTGGTCGAAAGTCTGCCCGCGCGCTCGCCCGACATCAGAGAGGAGCGCAAGGGTCCGCGCGTCGATGCGCCCGAGGCGGCAATCAAAGGATTCCTCAAGGCGGCGGGGCTCTCTTCGGTCGCTCAAGCCGAAAAGCGCGACGACAAGAAAGGCGCCTACTACGTGGCGCTCATCGAGAAGCCGGGCCGTGCGACCGCCGAGGTCATCGCCGGGATCGTGCCCGAGATCATCAAGAGCTTCCCGTGGCCGAAATCGATGCGCTGGGGTTCGGGCAAGCTTCGCTGGGTGCGCCCGCTCCACTCGATTCTCTGTCTCCTCGACGGCAAGGTGGTCGACTTTGAAATCGACGGCATCAGAAGCGGCAAGGAGACGCGCGGCCACCGCTTCATGGCGCCGGAGCCGTTTAGTGTGAAGGGTTTTGAGGATTACCGGAAGAAGCTGCGCGAGGCGAAAGTAATCCTCGATAGCGAGGAACGCGCGAGCCGCATCGCTGAACAAACCGGCGCGCTCGCCAAGAAGCAGGGGCTTACCCTCGTCGAGGACGAGGGGCTGCTCGCCGAGAATGCCGGCCTGACCGAATGGCCAGTGGTACTGATGGGCGCCTTCGACGAGGACTTTCTGTCGGTGCCGCCTGAGGTGCTCGCCACCTCGATGAAGGCGCACCAAAAATGCTTCTCGCTCCGCAAGGGAGAGAAACTCGCCAACCGATTCATATTAGTGGCCAATCTCGAGGCCGAAGACGGCGGCAAGGCGATCGTTGCCGGCAACGAGCGCGTGATTGCTGCGCGCTTGTCCGACGCCAAGTTCTTCTTCGAGCAGGACCGCAAGATTATGCTGCCCGACCGCGTGCCGAAGCTGAAGGAGATCGTGTTCCACGAACAACTCGGCAGCCAATATGAGCGGGTGCAGCGGGTGTGGCGGCTCGCGCGCGAGATCGCGCCGCTGGTCGGCGCCGATCCGGACCTCGCCGAGCGCGCGGCGATCCTCGCCAAAGCCGATCTCGTCAGCCTGATGGTCGGAGAGTTCCCCGAGCTGCAAGGGGTGATGGGGCGGTATTACGCGCTCGACCAAGAGGAGAACCCGAGCGTCGCCGACGCTATCGCCGCACATTACAAGCCGCTAGGTCCGTCGGACGACGTGCCACGTGAGCCGGTCGCGATCGCCGTCGCTCTTGCCGACAAGCTCGACATGCTGGTCGGCTTCTGGGCGATCGACGAGAAGCCGACCGGTAGCAAGGATCCGTATGCGCTACGCCGCGCCGCTCTCGGCATCATCCGCGTTGTCTTGGAAAATGAAGTACGGCTCCCACTCACCGAATATCTGCTGACGCATCAGGTCACGGGTAGGTTTGATCCGGCCATTCATAATTTGGCGGAGAGCCTCCTCGCGTTCTTCGCCGACCGGCTCAAGGTGCATCTGCGCGAGCAGGGGGCGCGGCACGATCTCGTCGATGCCGTGTTCGCGCTCGGCGGCGACGACCTCTCGATGATCGTGCGCCGCGTTGAGGCGCTCGGCCGCTTCCTCGATACCGAGGACGGAGCGAACCTCCTCACCGGCACCAAGCGCGCCATCAACATCCTGCGCATCGAGGAGAAGAAGGACGCTCGCGTCTACGATGAGCCGCCAGATCTCAAGCTCTTCAAACGGCCTGAGGAAAAGGCTCTCGCCAAGGCTGTCGATGAGGTCGAGAGGGCGGCCGCCGCTGCCGTCACGCGGGAGGATTTCAAGACGGCGATGGCCGAGATGGCCAAGCTTAGAAAGCCGGTCGATGAGTTCTTCGACCATGTCACCGTGAATGCGACAGAGGCCGATCTTAGAGCCAACCGCTTGCGCCTGCTCAATCGCATCCGCGCCACGACGCTCACCGTTGCCGACTTCTCCAAAATCGAAGGCTGAGGCCTGACGCGAGGCCATGCCCGATTTCCACCTCTTTGTTTACGGCACGCTTCGCTCGGAAAGCCCGCATCCAATGGCGCGGCGCTTGCGTTCAGGCGCCAAGCTCCTCGGCAAAGCAACTACGCCCGGCGCCCTCTACGATCTCGGCTACTATCCCGGCGCCACCTTCGCGCCGGAGACTAAGACGCGGGTCACCGGTGAAGTTTTCATCATTCATCCCGCAAGCCCACTCAAGACCGCGCTCGACATTTACGAGGGCGCCGAGATTGACGCGATCAGCTCCATGTACGGGCCGGTCGAGATCGAGGTTGAGCTCGAGCGTGGCGGCAGGAGGAGCGCGGTCGCCTATGCGCTCAAGCGCATTCCGCGCTTCGCCAAGCCGGTCGAAAGCGGGGATTGGATCGCCCACAGCCGGATGCGCGCTGTGCGACCCTTCCGCCGTTAGGGTAAAGCGCTGCTGGTTTGTGCCGGGCGCATCATCGGCTACAAGGGCTCATTAGGTGAGCCAAAGCCATGAATAAGACAGAACACGCATTAGCAACTGAGCCCAGATGGGTCTTCACCTTCGGCGCCGGCCATGCCGACGGCTCGGCGAGCGACCGCAACCTGCTTGGCGGCAAGGGCGCCTATCTTGCCGAGATGTCGCGACTCGGCCTGCCCGTTCCACCGGGATTTACCATCTCCGCCGAGGTCTGCTCGGTCTATTACGAGCTTGGACGCAGGCTCCCTGATGAGCTCAAGCCGATGGTGAGCGCCGCGCTCGATGCCGTGGGCAAGATCGCCGGCGCGAAATTCGGCGATGTCGAGAATCCTCTGCTCGTGTCGGTCCGTTCGGGCAGCCGCGCCTCGATGCCCGGCATGATGGACACCGTGCTCAATCTCGGTCTCAACGACCAGACTGTCGACGGGCTCGCGCGCCGCTCGGGCGACCGACGATTTGCCTACGACACCTATCGCCGCTTCATCCAGATGTATGCCGATGTGGTGCTCGGCATCGACCATGAACTGTTCGAGGAGATCCTCGAGAACTTCAAAAATCTCAAGGGACTCGAATACGACACTGAGCTTTCGGCGGAGGATTGGGTGGCGATCGTCGGTCGCTACAAGACCCTCGTCGAGAGCGAGCTCGGCGAGCCCTTCCCGCAAGACCTCCACGCCCAGCTCTGGGGCGCGATCGCCGCCGTGTTCGGCTCATGGCAGAACGCGCGCGCCATCGCCTATCGGCGCCTGCACGATATTCCCGACACTTGGGGGACTGCCGTCACCATTCAAACCATGGTGTTCGGCAATCGCGGCGACCAGAGCGCGACCGGCGTTGTCTTCACGCGCAATCCTTCGACCGGGGCGAAGGAGCTTTACGGCGAATATCTGGTGAATGCGCAAGGCGAGGACGTGGTCGCCGGTTTGCGCACGCCACAACCCTTGACCGAGCTTTCGCGCAAGGGCTCCGGCGCACGCAAGCCCTCGCTCGAAGCCTTGATGCCCGACGCGTTCGCCGAGTTGGAGCGCGCCTGCGGCAAGCTCGAGGCCCACTTCCGCGATCTCCAGGACATCGAGTTCACCGTGCAGGAAGGCAAGCTCTTCATGCTGCAGACCCGCCCGGGCAAGCGTTCGACCCAGGCCGCGCTCAAGATCGCCGTAGACATGGCCGATGAGGAACTCATCAGCCGCGATGAGGCGGTTCTCGCCATCGATCCGGCTCAGCTCGACCAGCTCCTTCATCCGACGCTCGACCCCGATGCCGATCGGACGGTTCTCGCCAAGGGGCTGCCCGCCTCGCCGGGCGCGGCGACCGGCGAGCTTGTCTTTGATTCCGACGAGGCAGTGCATCTCAAGGCACAGGGCCACACCGTGATCCTCGCCCGGGTCGAGACATCGCCCGAGGACGTGCAGGGTATGCATTCCGCCGTCGGTATCCTCACCACGCGCGGCGGCATGACGAGCCACGCTGCGGTCGTCGCCCGCGGCATGGGGCGCCCTTGCGTGGTCGGCGCCTCAGCCGTCCAGGTCGATCTCGAGCGCGAGACGCTCTCGGCCGGCGGCATCGTTCTCCACAAGGGCGACGTGGTCACCATCGACGGCTCGACCGGCCAGATCATTAAGGGCCGCGTGCCGATGCGCCAGCCGAAGCTCTCGGACGACTTCACCAAGCTGATGCGCTGGGCCGACGAGGCGCGCCGCATGCGCGTGCGCGCCAATGCCGACACGCCGGCCGATGCGCGTCAGGCACGCGCCTTCGGGGCGGAGGGCATAGGGCTCTGCCGCACCGAGCATATGTTCTTCGAGGGGGGCCGCATCCTCGCCATGCGTGAGATGATCCTCGCCGAGGATCAGGAAGGACGACGCAAGGCGCTTGCCAAGCTGTTGCCCGCACAGCGTCAGGACTTCATCGCTCTGTTCGCCATCATGGCAGGACTGCCGGTGACGATCAGGTTGCTCGATCCGCCGCTGCATGAGTTCCTGCCGCACACCGATGCGGCGATCGGCGAGGTGGCTGCCGATATGGGGGTGACCGTTTCGAAGCTAAGGCGTCGGGTCGCCGCCTTGAGCGAGTTCAACCCGATGCTCGGCCAAAGGGGCTCGCGCCTCCTCGTGAGTTATCCCGAGATCGTCGAGATGCAGGCGAGAGCTATCTTCGAGGCAGCGATTGAGGCCGGGAAGTCGCTCCATTCGCGCGTCATACCAGAGATCATGGTGCCGCTCGTCGCAGCGAAGCAAGAGCTTGACCTCGTCAAGGAGCGGATCGCGGTGACCGCGCGCGCAGTCGAGAAGGAGCGCGGCACGAGCGTCGCCTATTCGGTCGGAACCATGGTCGAGCTTCCCAGAGCCTGTCTCATGGCCGGTGAGATCGGCCAGAGCGCGCAGTTCTTCTCCTTCGGCACTAACGATCTCACTCAGACGACCTTCGGCTTGAGTCGCGACGATGCCGGCCGCTTCCTCGGCGAATATGCCGACAAGGGAATCATCCAGCACGACCCCTTCGTCACCCTCGACCTTGCCGTTGGCGAGCTGATGCAGATCGCGGTCGAGCGCGGACGCAAGGCCAAGCCCGAACTCAAGATCGGCATTTGCGGCGAGCATGGCGGCGATCCCGCCACCATCACCTTCTGCGAGAAGATTGGCCTTAACTACGTGTCCTGCTCGCCCTATCGCGTGCCCGTAGCGCGCCTTGCCTCGGCCCAGGCCGCGCTCGGCAAGGCAGTAACCGATAATTAGCGTTTTTCACAAGAAATGGACGGCTGTTGCCGTTCACCACAATTTGCCCTAATTTCTCGGGCACGGTTAACGCAACGACACGGGAATCCGGGCAAAACCGGTGGGGGACTTTAAGCTTAACAATCTGATTTCCCACCATTTTGCCTGAATGACTACGGGGACGCCCGAAGCTTGCGCCTTTCCCTCTCGGACGGCGTGGACGAGGGCAAGCGGGGTAATACCGGCCGGAACGACGGGCGGATGCTCCCGCGGGTTAGGGGTGACCTGGAGGGAAAATGGGCCGACGCTTGCCTCGTCGGGTGTGGCACACCGTCGCTGCGCTAGTGCCGCTTCCCTTGATCGGCTTGGGCTACGTGGCCGCGGTGCCGGGCAATCCCGTCGCCTTTCAAGTCGAGCTTTTCCTTTCGGGCAAAGGATCGGCCTACCCGGTGACGCGCACCGCCGACGCCGCCCCCACGGTCCTCCCGCGACAGGCCTCTTATCTGTTCCACACCGGCCAAAAGGGCCCACGCGCCGATCAGGTTCTCACCGCCAATACCGTCACCTCAGCCGGCAAGCAGCTCATCGCCGCGAGCCTAGGCGGCGATCCCGTAGCCAGCTCGCACGGCATCAGCGGCGAGATCAGCCGGTCGCTCAAGGGCGATCGTTTGCGGCCGACCGTTTCCGACGTTGCCTTGAGGGGCCCGGTCGGCGGCACCATGGCGAACTCGCTCCTCATGAACGCGAGCTACGGATCGCCCTTCTCTCAGAATTTCGACGTCGACAGTTTCAAGCCTTCAGCGGCCGAGCTTGCCTACCATCCGACCGCCGAGGGATTGGCCTTCAAGGGCCAAGGCGAAAGCCAGGCCGAATTCGAGGAGCGCGAGCGCCGTTGCCTCGCCACCGCCATCTATTTCGAGGCGCGCGGTGAGCCGGTCCGCGGTCAGATCGCCGTCGCGCAGGTGATTCTCAATCGGGTACGGAGCCCTGATTTCCCGCAGACGATCTGCGGCGTCGTCTACCAGGGCCAGATGCATCCGGGCTGTCAGTTCTCCTTCACCTGTGATGGCCAGAGCGACACGCCGCGCAACGACGAGCAATGGGCTCTCGCCAAGAGCATCGCCAAAAAGGCCACCGCCGGAGAGCTTTGGCTTCCGGAGGTTGGCTATTCCACCTACTACCACGCCAATTACGTGAGCCCCCGCTGGGTCGGCGATATGAGCAGGATCGACATGATCGGGCGGCACATCTTCTACAAGAAGCGGAATGAAGAGCCCTACGTGGTCGACGCCGAGGCCTCGCCGAAGAGCGATTCGAGCATCTCTCTCACGCCTACGCTCTCCCTTGTATCGGCGGCGGTTACCAACGTGGCCGGCACCTCTACCCCGCCCACTCCAGCGATGAGTCTAGGCTACGCGGCGCATGAGTAAGCGCTCCGACCGAGATCACATCGACGCCGGTCTTCGCAATTTCCTCGACAGTCTCTAGCGTCACTCCGCCTGACGCCTCGGTCACCACCCGGCCGTTCACCAGATTGACAGCCTTTTTCATTGTCTCGACATCCATATTGTCGAGCAGCACGGCATCGATCGGATAGCGCAGCGCCTCTTCGAGCTGACGAAGCGTCTCCACCTCGACCTCGATCTTCACCAGATGGCCGATGCGCGCGCCGATCATCTTGAGTGCATTCGCGATCCCGCCGGCCGCGGCGATATGGTTGTCCTTGACGAGCACCGCGTCATATAGACCGAACCGGTGGTTGACCCCGCCGCCGGCCCTTACCGCGTATTTTTCGAAGGCTCTGAGATTGGGCGTCGTCTTGCGGGTGCAGGCAATGCGCGCCTTCGTGCCCTCGACCGCCGCCACGAAGGACGCGGTCAGAGTGGCGATGCCGCTCAGCCGGTTGAGGAAATTGAGAGCGGTCCGTTCACCGGTTAGAAGTGCGCGCGTGTTGCCCTCGACCTTGGCGATGACACCTCCGGCAGCGACCTTTCGCCCGTCAGCAACGACGCGGGTGAACTTGACCTCTGGATCGAGAATCCTGAAAGCTGCCTCGGCGAGATCGAGCCCCGCCACGACGCCTTCCGTGCGTGCCACGATCGCTGCCTTGCCGCGGGCATCAGGCGGGATGATGGCGTCGGTGGTGATGTCGCCCGCTTGACCGAGATCCTCATCGAGCGCGGCCGCGACCGCTTGCTCGACGAGAAGAGGCGGCAACTCGAGAGCAGGGGAGAGGGTCTCGCTCATGCATTGAGCGCGGCGCCGCGCATCGCCACGACGCGAGGACGAACCCGCGTCTCACGCGACGGCGCCTCGATCGCGGCGCGCGCGATCTCATTCGCCGTGCCGAGCGTGAGAAAGCTCCGTTGTGCCAGATCTTCGTCCGGCACCGGATAGTCGCTGCGGAGATGAGCGCCGCGGCTTTCCTTGCGCGCGAACGCTGCCGCGGCGATCAACTTGGCGGTGGTGAGCATATTGGCGAGACGCCGGTCGCTTTTGGCCTCAGGCTCGAGCGTCAAGATCGTGCCAAGCGCCTTGGTGAGCGAGGTCTCGTCGCGGATCACGCCGACTTCAGCCGACATGGTGCGCCGAAGGACTTGCTCGAGGCGCTCGTCATGACCGCTCCCCGCCGCAGGACTCCCCTGTTCTGCTCTCGCCGCGAGCGGCTTTGACAGAGAGCCCGCGATGTCATTGGCGACGCGCGCGCCGAACACCACGGCCTCGAGCAGGGAATTGGACGCGAGCCGGTTCGCCCCATGCGCTCCGGTCGAGGCTACCTCGCCGCATGCCCACAATCCGTCGACGGTGCTCCTCCCCTGTGCATCGGTGAGGATGCCGCCCATGTGGTAATGCGCGGCCGGCGCGACCGGGATCGGGTCTTTTGCCGGATCGATTCCGGCCGAGCGGCAGGCCGCGTAAACCGTGGGGAAGTGCAGAGCGATCTCATCGCCGAGGCTTCGGCAATCGAGAAAGGCGCCGCGGCCGCTGGCGACCTCGCGATAGACGGCGCGCGCCACCACGTCGCGGGGCCCTAGCTCGGCGTCCTCATGCACGGCGCGCATGAAGCGTTCGCCGCGCGAGTTGATCAGGGTGGCGCCTTCGCCGCGCAGAGCCTCCGTGGCGAGCGGCGCCGGATCGCGGCCGATATTGATGGCGGTCGGATGGAACTGCACGAATTCGGCGTCGGCAATCACCGCCCCAGCACGCGCCGCGATGGCGATGCCCTCGCCGCGCGCCTCGCGTGGATTGGTGGTGATCGCATAGATCTGGCCCGCTCCTCCGGTCGCGAGCACAACCGCGCTCGCCGGCAAGATGAAGCGGCGCGCGAGAGTGGCGTCATCTGTCGGCGCGACCTCGAGCCCGGCCACGCGGCCGTCGCTGAGGACGAGATCGCGCGCGGCCAAGCCTTCGAGCACGGTGATCGACGGCGTCGCGCGCACCGCTGCCATGAGCGCGTGCATGATGGCGCGGCCAGCCGTGTCGCCCTTGACGTGAAGGATGCGGCTCTTGCCGTGCGCCGCCTCGCGGCTGAAGGTGAGATGGCCTTCGATGTCCTTGTCGAAGGGGACGCCGTAGCGCAGCAGGTCCTCGACGCGCTCGCGTGCCTCGCGTGCAAGCAGGAGTGCGATCTTCTCATCGACGATGCCGGCGCCGGCCGTGATCGTGTCGGCGGCGTGATCTTCCGGGCTATCGCCCTCGGCGAGCGCCGCGGCGATGCCGGCCTGCGCCCAGAGGCTCGACGCTCCTTCGCCGAAGCGCGCCGCCGAGACGACCGTGACCGGACGCGGTGCAAGCTTGAGCGCGGTGAAGAGTCCGGCCAGCCCGGCTCCGACCACCATCACATCTGAAGTTGCGGAGCGTGCCAGCCTATTGGAGGAGACATGTATCTGGTTCACTTGCGTTACGCCTACAGACGCCTCTAGGGACTAATGGTTGAGGTTGATCATGCGCTCGACGGCCTGACGCGCGCGGCCAGCGACCGCAGGGTCGACCGTGACTTCCTCTTTGAGGAACACGAGCGTCTCGAGAATCTTCGGCAGCGTGATACGCTTCATATGCGGGCAGAGATTGCACGGCCGCACGAACTCGACCTTGGGCGCCTCGACCGCGACGTTGTCGCTCATCGAGCACTCGGTCACGAGCAGCACCTTGCTCGGCTGGTGATCCTTCACCCATTTGATCATGCCGGAGGTCGAGCCGGTGAAGTCGGCCTCGGCGAGCACGTCGGGCGCGCATTCCGGATGGGCGATGATCTTCACGCCGGGGTCGCTCTCGCGATAGGCGCGGAGCTCCTCGCCGGTGAAACGCTCGTGCACTTCGCAATGGCCCTTCCACGTGATGATCTCGACCCTGGTCTGGGTCTGCACCCATTTGGCGAGATACTCGTCGGGGATCATGATCACCCGCGGTTGCCCGAGCGACTCGACGACGCGCACCGCGTTAGAGGAGGTGCAACAAATGTCGGACTCGGCCTTTACCTCGGCGGAGGTGTTGACATAGGTGACAACCGGCACGCCGGGATAGGCCTCGCGCAGCGCCCGCACATCGGCGCCGGTGATCGAAGCCGCAAGCGAGCATCCGGCGCGACTGTCGGGGATGAGCACCATCTTGTCCGGATTGAGCAGCTTCGAGGTCTCGGCCATGAAATGCACGCCGCCCTGCACGATGATCTTGGCATCGGTCTTGGTCGCCTCGCGCGCAAGCTGAAGCGAGTCGCCGACCACGTCGGCGACGCAATGGAAGATCTCGGGCGTCATATAGTTGTGCGCGAGCACGACGGCGTTGCGCGACTTTTTCAGATCGTTGATCGCCTTGACGTAGGGGGCGAAGCCCGGCCACTCGATCGGCGGAATGACGCGCGCCACGCGCTCGTAAAGATGGGCGGTCTCGCGCGCCACCTCCGGCGTGTAAGCGAGGTCAGGCAGGAGCTGAGCCGGAAGCGGCGCACCCCGCGCCCCCGTCCTGCCAAGCCGCGTACTATGGACACTCGTCGTCATTCCGCTTCGCCTCCCCCTTCCATAATGCTCACAGTGAGCATATATGGGTCTGGATCATCCGGCGCAAGGGCCGGCCCCCACGAACGCCTCTATCCTCAAGATGAGTATAGGGGAGGGACTGCTCGAATCCTAGGCCTCCCGCTTCACATCGCCGCGACGCTCCTGGCGTCGCGACGATGTCTGTGGGGCAAGCTAAGGCGTTACAACGATTTTTCCGGTCATGTGCGGGTGGATAGCGCAGAAATATTCCACGGTGCCCGCCATGGCGAACGTCTGAGAGAAACTGTCGTCGGTGTCGAGCGCGCCCGATCTGAACTTGCCGTCCTTCTCTGCGACGACGTGAGGGATATCGTCGGCATTAGTCCAGGTGACAGTGGTGCCGGCCTTGATGGTCAACACCGGCGGGTCGAACGTGAAGTTGGAAATTTTCACTGCGGCGTCCGCCGCGAAGACGTGCGATGCTGCGAGCAACATCGCCACGCCAGCAAGCACTGCAGACAGTTTGTGCACCTTGTTCATCGGTTCAGCCCGCGAGTGGCGTGTCGGTGATGGCGAGCGGCTTGTCGCCCACCCGCACAGCGACGCTAGTGATTCCCAGCATCGAACGGAGCCGATCCGCCGGCACTGTCATGGGGCCAGGCGAGGGTGCCGTTCCAGGGACCGGCTGCGGGAAGCAGGTCGAACGCGCCGTGTGGAAGGTCATGTTACCTTCGACCTTCTGCACGATCTGATGGATATGGCCGTTGAGCACGGTCACCGAGCCGAACCGCTTCAGCATGTTGAGCGCTTGCATGCCGTCGTCGGTGCCCCACCCCCATTCGGCATAGACCGTCCAGAGCGGGATGTGCGCGAAGACGACGATCGGCGTTGAGTCGGCCTTGTCCTTCAGATCGTCGGCAAGCCAAGCAAGCTGATCTGCCCCGAGCCTGCCGAGGCCGCCGGCCTTGAGGTCGACGACGTTCACTAGCCCGATGAAATGGACGCCATGATCGTCGAAGGCGTACCAGCCCGCACCCTTGGTGCCTTTGCCGTAGCGCTCGAGATAGGCCTTGCCGACGCCTTCATCGACGAAGTCGTGTTCGCCAGGCACGTAATGCACATCGAGTGCGGCCCCGCCGATGAGCTGGCTCGCATTGTCGAACTCGTCGGGCTTGGAGAGGTGAGTGATGTCGCCGGTATGGATCATGAAGGCGGGCTTGGCCGGCACGGCTTTGACCTTGGCGATGGCCTCGCGCAGCGTGCCGAGCGCATCCGGGTTGGCAGGCTTGTTGAAGCCGATATGGCTGTCGCTGATCTGGAGGAAGGTGAAGGAGGGCGCTTCCGCCGCGAGCGCATCGCCGAGCAGGCCGAGTGATTTCGGGACGCCGCCAGACAATGCCCACAGCACTCCGGTCCCCGCCCAGATCATGCATTCGAGCGCTCCCCTGCGGCTTACGCCGCGCGCCTCAGCTTCGAGTGCAGCGTCCGCGCTGTCGCACGTCTTGGGGTCAAGCATCGTGATCTCCTCGTGATCATGTTGGTCACTAAAGGAGGAGACCAGCGGAGCGGGCGTTTTATTCCCGACCGCAGAAAACAATTCGATCGGTCTATTGCTCGGAGTGAGTAGAAGATCCGGCCGCAGGGGCGCCGACCACTGCTCCAGCCCAGGAATTGGGCAGATCGCTGTGGCTCTTTCCGCCGTCTCGGATTAACCTACGGCCTAGGGGGTTGTGGGATGCGTGGATACTCTTGGCTTGCCGCCCTTGCAGCGGCTGCTTCCGCCTTCGCATTGGGTGCTTCGCTGGCGTGGCCAGTCTTCGCTGAGGACGGCCCCAAAGCAACCGTGGCCGCGACCCAGTGGGCCGATCCCGACCTGAGCGCTGCCCCTGTGGCCAGCCCGCCCGCCAATACGGTTCCAGCGACGCCTGACGCCTCAAGTCCGGGGACTGGTCAGGCCGCGCTACCGCCCGAGGTGACGACGCCTCCTGAGGCGACCCCCGTCGTTGCCAGCATCCGCGCGAAACTTGCCGAGATGCGAAAAACCTCATCGTCAGGAGACCTTGCCGCGCTCGAAGCCTTCTACAACAGCCGAGGCGATGCGCTCTGGATGACCGATATGGGCTTCTCCGCGCCCGCGCTCGCGGCAATCGACGAGATGCTGAGGGCCGATGATTGGGGCCTGTCGAGCGCGGCCTTCGACCTGCCGCCAGCGGGCGATCTACCGGGATCTCCCGACGCCGCCGCGGCGAACGAGATCAAGCTCGATTTCGCCATCCTGAAATATGCGCGCTTTGCGCGCGGCGGGCGCACCGAGCCCGCCAAGCTCAACAAGCTCTTCGGCGTCGCGCCCACTTTGCGCGATCCCAAAACGGTTTTGGCCGACATCGCGCGAGCGCAAGCACCCGATGCCTATCTTCGCTCGCTCCATCCGAAGCACGAGCAGTTCCAGCGTCTCCATCAAGCCCTGGTCAAGGCCCGCGCCGAGCGCGAGGCTGGCGGCAAGACCGCTAATACCGAGAAAATCGTCGTCAATATGGAACGCTGGCGCTGGATGCCGGAGGACCTCGGCTCGCTCTATCTCTGGCTCAATGTTCCGGAGTTCAACGTCTATGTCGTCAAGGACGGCAAGTCGATCTACTCGGACAAGATCGTCGTCGGCGAACTGAAATATGCCACGCCGATGTTCTCGGCCGATCTGAAATCGGTGGTGTTCAATCCCGAATGGACCGTGCCGCCGACCATCGTAAGAGAAAACCTCCTGCCGAACTTGCGGGGCGGCGGCGGCCTTTTCAGCAGCAACACGTCGATCCTGGACCAGCACGAGCTCAAGGTGAAGTACAACGGCCGCCTGGTCGACGCGGGCAGCATCAACTGGAATAACGTCAACATGGGCGCGATTAGCTTTGTGCAGGCGCCCGGACCCAACAACGTGCTCGGCAAGGTCAAGTTCGTCTACCCGAACCCCTTCTCCGTCTATATGCACGACACCATCAAGCAAGGATTGTTCGACACCGATATGCGGGCCGAAGGGCATAATTGCCCCCGCGTCTTTAAGCCGGGCAAAATGGCCGCCGTCGTGCTCGCCGCTGACCAGGACATGCCGCAGGCGCAAGTCGATAAGCTGCTGGCAGAAGGCTACAACAGCTCGGTGAACATCCAGCACCATTTCCCGGTGCACACGACCTATTTCACCGCGACGGTCGGCGATGACGGCAAGCTCCAGACTTACGCCGACATCTACAAACTCGACGGCGTGGTGGCTGCCGCGATCGGCGGCAGGGCGAGTCCGGATGCCGTCGGCGACAATGCCCCCGAAGGGAAACCCAAGCCGGAAACTCAGGCCGGGAATATCGCCGACTCGGCTCACTGAGCCGAGCACGCCCGCGCCAAGGCGACGGCGAGCGGATTCATCGCGCTCTCGATAATCGTGGGCTAATCCCCGTTCTTTTGCTAGGGTTTGGCCTGTCGAGCTTCAGCCTCTCGCCGCGAAAGGATGCTCGTTCGTGCAATCGCAATTCACCGTCGGGATCAGTGTCGAAGGCAAGGGGGACCGCATCGTGGTCAGGGCGGAGGATGCTTTGGTCGCGGCGCTAAAGGTCAAGGCCGAGCGCCCTGGCGCCACCATTACCTATGTCCGCCGCCTGAACCGCCGCGGCGATCAGCGCCACCCGCCGCACCGCCTGAACGAGGTGCGCTGATGCGAACCGTGTCCCGTGCGCAGCGGGTACAGCCTTGCCGATCCGTTAGTTGCGGCCCACGGCTGCCTCGCCCATAATCGGCCGCCTTCACGTCGGGTCGAAGTAAGAATGGCAGAGCCCGTCGCGCTCAAGTACCGCGCCTTCATCTCCTACAGTCACGCCGACACGCCTCAAGCCAAGTGGCTCCATCGTGGCCTCGAGGGATTCCGCATCGACGGCGATCTAGTCGGCAGGGAGACCAAGAATGGTGCCGTCCCGAAGACCCTCAAACCAATTTTCCGCGATCGCGACGACTTCACCGCCGGCCACACCCTGACTGAGCAGACCCTTGCCGCGCTCGACGCCTCTGCCGCCCTGATCGTCATCTGTTCGCCTGCGGCGGCGAACAGTCACAATGTCAACGAGGAGATCAGGCTCTTCAAGTCGCGCCATCCCAAGCATCCGGTGATCCCGCTCATTGTTGACGGCAGGCCCGGCGATCCCGAGCGCGAGTGCTTTCCTTCGGCGCTCAAGTTCAAGGTCGACGCCAAGGGCCGCATCGGCAAGAAGCCGCTCGAGTTGCTCGCTGCCGATGCCCGCGAGGAGGGCGACGGCAAGCCGCTCGCTCTCGCCAAGGTCATCGCCGGTCTTCTCGATGTGACCTCGGATGAAGTCTTCCGCCGCGCCGAGCGCGAGCGGCGACGAAAGGCGAGGGTGCGGAACGGCGTGATCGGCGTCCTCGCCTTTCTCTCCGTCGCGGCAATCGGCAGCGCCGCTTACGCCTGGCAGCAGCTCAAGACCAACGAGGCGTTCCTCTATGCCACGCTGGAAACGGCGACCGGGATCGTCGATGACGCCGTCGCCCAGGCCGAGCGGTTCGGCGTTCCGCGGAGCGCAACGCTTTCGCTGCTGACCAAAGCGGAAGCCCTGTTCGACAACATGGCCATGCTCGGCAGGCCGACGCCGGAGCTGCGCTATCAGAAGGCTTGGATGCTCCTCCAGTTCGCCAACAACTATCAGGCCGTCGGCGACACCAAGAAGTGGCGCGAGCGCGCTCTGTCGGCCCAGGAGATCCTCACCGAGCTCGCCGACGAAGAACCGAATAATGTGAGCTACGCCAGCGAGCTTGCGATGGCGAACGGCAGGGTCGGCGACGTGCTCATGGCGCAAGGTGATCTGCCCGGTGCGCTGCAGAGCTATATCGCTTCCTTGAAGCTTGCTTCACGCCTCGCCAGCGCCGATTGGAGCAACGGCGGCCTGCTACGAGGCCTCGCCTACGCGGTGGAGCGGGTCGGCAGTGTGCAACTCGCCCAGGGAAAGCTGGCCGACGCGCTGAAGTCGTTTCAGAGCAGGCTCGAGCTCGCTACCATCATCGCGCGAGCCAATCCTGCCGACGCCGTCTCGCAGCGAGACCTCTCGCTCTCCAACAACCAGATCGGTGACGTATTGGTGGCAGAGGGCGACTCTGCCGGCGCCCTGACCGCCTATCGTCAAGGGCTCGAGATCATCGACCGCTTGGCGAAGACCGATCCCAACAATGTCGGCTGGCAGCGCGATCTCGCTTATTCGTACAACAAGATTGGCGTCGTCCAGTCGGCGCAAGGTCATCTCGAGGAGGCGCTGAAGTCGTTCCACGACAGTCTTGCCGTTACTGACCGTTTGGCGGACGCCGATCCCAGCAACGCCGGGTGGCAGCATGACTTGGTGGATGCCTACGATCGCATCGGTGACACTCTCGCCGCGCAGGGCAAGCTCGCCGACGCCTTGCAGTCCTATCGCGACGAGAGAGCCATCATCGAGCGCCTATCAAAAGCCGACCCCGATAATGCCGGCTGGCAGCGCGATCTGTCCGTCGCCGCGGGCAAGATCGGCGACGTGTTGATGGCAGGAGGCGACTCGGCTGGCGCCTTGTCGGCCTATCGCGACGGGGTCGGCATCGTCGAGCGCTTGGCCAAGGTCGATCCCACCAATACCGGCTGGCAGCGCGATCGGTCCTATTTGTACATCAGGATTGGGCGCGTGCTCTCGGCGCAGGGGCATCTCGACGAGGCGCTGAAATCGTACCAGGACGCGCTGGCGATCAGAGAGGGCCTGACCGAGACCGATGCCAGCAATGCCGGCTGGCAACATGACCTTGCCGTGGCCGACGATCTTGTTGGTGACGCACTCGCCGCGCAGGGTAATCTTGCCGGCGCCTTGCAGGCTTATCGCGACGAGATTGCGATCAGCGATCGCCTGACTAAGTCGGATACTAATAACATCGGATGGCAGCGCGATCTGTCCGTCGCCGCAGGCAAGATCGGAATCATATTGTTGGCGCAAGGCCATGTCGATGAAGCGCTGGCCTCGCTCGCAAGTAGCCTAGACGTCGCACAGCACGTGGCCGCGTCCGATCCTAGCAATGCCGGCTGGCAACGCGATGTCGCCATCTCCCATAACCGATTGGGCAGCGCTCAATATGCGCAAGGTCATCCCGCCGAGGCGCTTGCCTCCTATGTCGCGAGCCGGGCCATTGTTGAGCGCCTGGCCGCCGCCGACCCGAGCAACACTGCTTGGGAGCACGATGTGTCCGTCTCGAATTTGCTGACGGGCAATCTCCTGCTCGCTCAAGGCGACGCGGCCGAAGCGCTGATGCGGTTTCAACAGACGCTCGCCATTTGCGACCGCCTGGCAAAGACCGATCCCCATAATGTGGATTGGCAGCGTGATGTCACGATTGCCCATGGCCGCATTGGGCTTGCGTTGGCGCAACAAGGCAAGGTCGAGGAGGCGCGCGCGGAGCTCAAGCTCGGACGCGAGAAGATCGTTGGGCTGAAGCAGCAATTTCCAGCGAATACCAGCCTCGCCGCCGATCTCACCTGGTTCGACAGCACGCTTGCCAAGCTCGATCAGACCCGCGAAGCCGTGCCGGCGGAAGCGCAAGCCAAGCCTTGAGTTGCACCAGCTCTGACATGTTGGCTCTCGGTCTAACCCATCAACCGCCTTGTAAAAGCCATCGTAAGCGGTTACATACTGGCCATCGACATTTGGCCGGACCACATGGCCGTTTCGCCTTCGCTGAATGCCAGGCGCACGTACAGACCCTCCAAACATCGACATTTTGAACTTCGGGCCGCGCCATCGCTCGGTTCCGATCACAACTGCATGACTTCAGCGAAAGGACGACCCCGAATGATTACGGGTACTGTGAAATTCTACAATGGGCAGAAGGGCTTCGGCTTCATCCAGCCCGACGACGGCGGCAAGGACGTATTCGTGCACGCCACCGCTCTTGAGCGCGCCGGAATGCGCGACCTGGTCGAAGGCCAAAAGGTCTCGTTCGACACCGAGCAAGACAGCCGCAGCGGCAAGACCGCAGTCGGTAACATCAAAGCCGCGTAGTCCTCTCAAGGACAGACGCGGTCTTGGTAAAATTAAGAGCCGCTCCCTTCGGGGAGCGGCTTGTTGGTTTCAGGGAACCTTGCACGTTCGCTGATCGCCCGAGGTGGGGATCAGCCAGACCGTAATGATGTCAGGCTCGTCAAGCGGGCCTGTTGCGGCGAGCTCGTTTCTCAAGCCGTCCCACGCCGCCGCCTCGGAAGAGGTGGCATTGCGCGCGATGATTGGCGCGCGGCCGTTCCAAATGGGCTGCCCATCGCTCTGCACCGTCTCCAGCGCGTGACGCATGACGGCATGAATATCGAGCCAAGCTTGCGCGCAACCAACATCGTCGGCGCGGAATGCGAAGATCGCGCGCCCATCAATCTCTGCGACATAGGTCTGCATTCGACTCTGCTCGCCGCTAGGGGCTGCCGGCGCGCTTTGGCTTGGGCGAAGTTGCTCCGGGCCGCTTCAGCGGATAGTCGGCGCTGTCATACAACCGCCTGATGCCGCCGCTGTCGAACCTCTCCTCCTCGACTTCGAGGTAGGTCCCCAACAGATGCTGAGGCGGAAGCTCTTCGATCGCGTAGCGCACGGCGTCCGCGGCCTTGGCAAATCGCTTGTAGGTGACGCGCCGCGCGCTCTTCCAGCCTCTAGCGGGAAATAGCTCGGCTTCTGCGGCGTAATCGAATGAGGACATCGCTTTGGACTCCAAAACACGACCAATAGAGGGCTGATAATGTCAGGTCGGGCTACAATGCCAATATAAGCGTTTGCCCCCACAA